>SLOR01000119.1 GCA_007132395.1 Bacteroidales bacterium | reverse complement strand
TTCTTCAGCGATCGTTTGTTTAATGACCTCAACAAGGTTAGTGGGCGATTCGATGTGGATTCGGTTCATCTTACAGAATTTCCGGTAGCCGACGAATCGGCCATCGATGCCGACCTGGAAGAAAGAATGCAGATGGCACAAAAGATATCATCCCTGGTGCTGGGATTGCGCAAAAAGGTGAACATCCGCGTTCGTCAGCCGTTGCAGAAGATCATGGTGCCTGTGCTGGATGAGAAATTCCGCCACCAGCTGCAGGGGGTTGAGCAACTAATCCTTTCGGAGGTGAATGTGAAGGAGCTGGAATACCTTACGGAAACCGCCGGGGTGTTGGTGAAAAAGATTAAGGCCAACTTCAAAACCCTGGGGCCCAAGTTCGGAAAACTCATGAAACAGATTGCCGGACGCATTGCTGCTTTTTCGCAGGAAGAAATTGCAATAATAGAGCAGCAGGGAAGTTATACTATTGAAGTAGAAGCCCAAAGCATCATTCTGGGACTGGAGGATGTGGAAATCCTTTCGGAAGATATTCCGGGATGGCTGGTAGCCAGTGAAGGTAAAATTACCGTGGCCCTTGACATTACCATTACCGAAGAATTAAAGCAGGAAGGAATTGCACGCGAACTTATCAACCGCATTCAAAACCTGAGAAAAGAACAGGGCCTTGAAGTAACAGATAAAATCGAGCTTTCTGTGCAGAAACATAGTGAAATATCTGCCGCAATAGTCAACAATAATGAGTATATTTGCTCTGAAACGCTGGCGGTAAAACTTAATTATACAGACATTCTGGAGAATAGTGCAAGGATGGAAATAGATATCTCAGAAGATATAAAAACGTTTGTGTTGGTTCAAAAAGCGATTAATTAGGCAATAAAACCTTGTAAATATGGAAACTAAAAAAGAGAAAACCAGATATTCTGACGACGAACTCCAGGAGTTCAAAGCTATCATCATGAAAAAGCTGGAGGAAGCCAGGGCAGGATTGAAAATCCTTACCGAAGCTTACACAACTCAGAACTCCAACGATACCAATGATACTTCTCCCTCTTTTAAGATTTTGGAAGAAGGCTCTCAGGTATTGTCCAAGGAGGAAAACAGCCAGTTGGCTGCTCGTCAGCAAAAGTTTATCCGCGACCTGGAAAATGCGCTCATCCGCATTGAAAATAAATCCTACGGCGTGTGCAGGGTAACCGGAAAGCTTATCTCTAAGGAAAGACTCAGGAGCGTTCCTCATGCCACCATGAGCATTGAGGCGAAACTCAATCAGAATCAGAAAAAATAAATGAGGGGTATTTCGTTGCAAAAGAAGCATATTCCCTGGATTGTTATTTTCCTGGTTTTATTGCTGGATCAGACTTCCAAAATTATCGTTAAAACCCAGATGACCATCGGACAGAATATTTCTGTGCTGGGCGACTGGTTCAATATCTACTTTATTGAAAATGAGGGGATGGCATTCGGCATGCAGTTTTCCGGCGAGTACGGCAAACTCATCCTCAGCCTTTTCCGCATCGTGGCGGTAGTTTTTATCGGATGGTATATTTACAAGCTTATCCTTAAAGATGCTCCCCGCGGACTTATTGCCTGTATCTCGCTTATTATGGCAGGAGCCCTGGGTAATATTATCGACAGTACTTTTTATGGTGTGATTTTTTCTGAAAGTCATTTCTCGCAAACAGCACAGATGTTTCCTCCCGAAGGCGGTTACGCCAGTTTTCTGCACGGTAAGGTGGTAGATATGCTTTACTTTCCTATCATCAGAGGTGAGTTTCCGCAATGGTTCCCTTTCTGGGGGAATCAGGAATTTATCTTTTTCAGGCCTGTATTCAATATTGCCGACAGTGCTATTACCATTGGCGTATTAATACTGCTGGTTTTTCAGAAGCAATTTTTTGCCTTTGAAAAAGAAGCTATGAAGTCCTGAGAGAGCTTTCCTGCCGGTAATTAATTTTATTCCAGCACATTTCATTTCATTGGATCTTTCAACCCCCCAAAATATATGAGTGGATTTCTATTTGAGCAGATCATCTTCGGGCCCATAAAAAGCCGCCGGCTTGGCATTTCTCTGGGGATAAACCTGCTTCCCACGCATAAAAAGCATTGCACCTTCAACTGTGTATATTGTGAATGTGGTTGGACACCTCCTGCAGATCCCATCGTTACCTTTCCTACCCGGAAAGAGATAAAAGCCGCTTTGAAAGAGAAGCTTTCATCCATGAAAGAGAAGGAATCACTGCTGGACTCCATCACCTATGCCGGAAATGGCGAACCTACCATTCATCCGCATTTTGCCGGGATTATAGATGACACCATCAAGCTGCGCGATCAATATTACCCCGATGCCAAAATATCGGTGCTCACCAATGCCTCCAAACTTTCCTACCCCGGGGTGGCCGAGGCACTCATGAAAATTGAGCAACCCATTTTAAAACTGGATGCCGGCACCCAGGAAACCTTCGAAGCACTCAATAAACCACGTATCAACATTACCCTCAATGATATCCTGGAAAACCTGCAGATGTTCAAGGGTAAAGCCATCATTCAAACCCTGTTTGTAAAAGGTACTTTTGATGGCAAAAGGATTGATAAGACCACCGAAGAAGAGGTGGAGGCCTGGCTGGCACTCATAGAAAAGCTGCAGCCCAGCCTGGTGATGATTTACCCCATAGCCCGCGCTACGCCCGTTGACACGCTGGAGAAAATCAACCAGGAAGACCTTAGCAGTATTGCCGACAGGGTGGAAAAGCTGGGAATTTCCACAGAAGTGTTTTATTAATCTTACATCATCTTACTTTTAGGGCGTTATTTTTTCTCCCCGCTGAACGTCTTTGTTTTTACAGCCATCAGCTGCAAATGCTGTATCTCTGATTATTTCTCCTTCATCAACCTTTCGTTCTGCGCAAGATGTCTTCTGCAAACAATCTTGTCGGGCTATTCGTTTACCTGTATAACTCTTTGCCCGCTATTTTTATAAATACTGCAAAGAGCAGTTTGCTTGAATTGTATCATCACAAAAAATACATTATTATGTGGACAGAAAAGAATAATCAACTGGTGCGCAACTTTGAATTTAAAGATTTCGTGCAGGCATTTTCCTTTATGACAAAGGTTGCCATGGTGGCCGAAAAGATGAACCACCACCCCGAATGGACCAATGTGTACAATAAGGTGGAAATCCGCCTCTCTACCCACGATGCCGGAAACACAGTAACGGATAAAGACCGTGAACTGGCTTCCAAAATTGACGGTTTGCCGGAGTGAAACTGTTTGTCAAGCCCCTGAATTTGGAGCCGGTTGCCAGGAGGCTGTTTCACAACCACTGGCTGGTCGGGTTTACTGCTTCACAAATTTGTAAAGTTTTCTGTTGTTTTCGAACTCCATCAAGAACAGGTAGGTACCCGGGTGTAGTGTGGTGAGATCAATTTGTATGCGGCCTGTGTTGGCTGTTTTTTCATGAGCCAGCTTACGCCCTGCCGTATCAAAGATGCGGTAAGATTTTAATGGGTCATGCAATAGGGTTTCAACCCAAAGGTGTTGACTGGCAGGGTTGGGGTACAAGCGGATATTGTGGCTGTTTTCGCTCTCTACTGTGCTTACCGTTGCCGCAGGAATCTGGTAAAACTCACCATTTTCTGTGTACCATGCCCACCATTCGCCACCTTCTCCCTCTTCCCAGTTGTTGAGATCAAAGGTAATGGTTCCTTCAGGGTCTCCTTTTATCTTATACACCATCACAGCCGTTTGATCGTTATACCAGGTAAGAGGTTCTCCCTGTTCGCACACCTCCGGCATGCTGTTGGCGCGCAAAAAATACGCATTATCGTCATATGCCGTTTCTCCGAAAACCCTTGCGATACCGTTTTCGTCCACGCCCACTGCCGTGTATTCATCCACGCCGATACCTTTGGCGTCCAGCTGCCAGTCCTTCACCATACGTGCCAGAAACACGGTGTGTCGCCCCTGCCGGTCGCGCTCATCGTAATGCGAATCGGTTACAATATCCTGCATGAAAGGGACCTGAAGAAATTCCCGCTCCAGGGTAACTCTGTTGTGATAGGGGTTGGCCAATGCCTGATCAGCGGTAACGGTTCCGTTTTCGGCCGTGTACACTATTTCACCCAATACCGCCAGCCCGGCGCTGGTACCTCCTATGGGAGCATTCTTCTCGTTTACATGTCTGTTGAGGGCTTCCTGCAGGCAGGTGCCTTTCCATTCGTTGTAATAATGCCACTGGTTACCACCGGCAATAAATACCATTTCAGCATTGTCTACCGCCTCACAAACATCGGGGTTGTTAGCCTGGCTGGAACCTATGATTACAATGCTGGTAACCGAATTTACTTCCACTCCCAGTTGGTTGTAAATATAGTTGTTATATCCATCACTTCCGGAAGCCCTCAGCACCACCACATCACCCCCATTGGCCCGTTGGGCAAGCCATTTCATGCCGTCGTCGTTATCGGAGGCACCCCCGGCCAGTAAGATTCCGAAAACAGGCTCCGTTTCCACATCTTCCGTGGAGCCGATGTGAAAAAACTGTTGTGAGAAGGAGATAGAGGAAGAGAAAAGAAATAGAATGGTAAAAAGGTAGCGATAAGGCATAGTAAGTTTTTTGGATGGATAAAGCACAAAAATAAGATTAATTTAGTTTATGAGACTTTAGCAGGGGCACGAAATTTTGCGTTTGCCAGGTTGTCTTATAAACTTACTGCATCCCATTTGGAAACGACTGCTGAGCACCAGCTATATAACCGCTTCAACGGGCTCAGCGTCCGGTAAACAGCAGGCTTCTGAAATATCAACCTGCAATAAAATACCTGCACAATCTCATGATATATCCCGTTTTTCGCTGCATGAGAGTTGCATGTATTTTTTGTACTTTTGCACAGGAAACTGCGGAGTGGGCCGAAGTGATTGCTCCTCCCGCAATCTGTGCCCTAATAAGTAAATAAGTAGCTGAATAATAATTCCTTTATCCATGGAAAAACTGACAAAAATTGTTGCCACCATCTCCGACAAACAATGCGATGTAGCGTTTCTGCAAGAAATGTATGAAGCCGGAATGGATGTGGTGCGCATCAACACCGCCCATCAAATGCCTGAGGACACCCTGAAGATTATGGAGAATGTAAGTAAGGTGTCTGATAAAATCCCTTTCCTGGTTGACACCAAAGGGCCGGAAATCCGCACCGTGAATTCTCTGCACGATGTGGAGGTGAAAAAGGGTGATTTGATTCGTGTGGCAGGCGACCCTGCAGAGGCTTCTTCTGCCGATGGCATTTTTGTCAACTACCGCGATTTTGTGACACACCTGGATGTGGGGAAACGTATTATGATTGATGACGGTGATATTGAACTGCTGGTTAAAGAAAAGCATGAAGACCATCTGATTTGCGAAGTAAGAAACCCCGGGTTCATCAAACCCCGCAAAAGCATTAACCTGCCCGGCAGTAAGGTGACTCTTCCTTCTCTCTCGGACAAGGATTTGGAGTACATTGATTTTTGCATTAAGCACAACATCGATTTTATTGCCCATTCCTTTGTACGCCACAAGGAAGATGTAATTGCCATACAGGATATTCTTGACCGCCACAACAGCCCCATAAAAATTATTGCCAAGATTGAAAACCAGGAAGGGGTGGACAATATTGATGAAATCCTGGATCATGTTTACGGCATTATGGTAGCGCGTGGCGATTTGGCCATCGAGGTGCCTGCCGAGAAGATTCCTGTAATACAGGGGCAGTTGGTGGCAAAATGCATCCAGCGCAAGAAGGCCGTAATCGTGGCCACCCAGATGTTGCACAGCATGATAGAAAATCCGCGCCCCACCCGGGCCGAGATTACCGATATCGCCAATGCTGTTTTCAGCGGTACCGATGCTATTATGCTCAGCGGCGAAACCGCCTATGGCAAATACCCACTGGAGTCCGTAAGAACCATGACCCGCACCGCCCGCGAGGCAGAAAAGTCGAAGCCCTATATAAGCCAGCGCAAGATAATGCCTCACGATAATGATGTGTCGGTATTCCTTTCCAAAATGGCCGTACGTTCCATAGAAAAACTCAATACCCGTGCCGTCATCACCGATACGGACACCGGAAAAACTGCCCGTTACCTCTCGGCCTTCCGGGGCAAGTCGCCCATTTATGCCCAGTGCTACGACAAGCGGGTGATGCGCGAGCTGGCCCTAAACTTCGGCATCGTGGCCGACTATATGGATGTGGAAACCTCCAAAAAAACTTTTATCAGGGCCACGCTCAACCGCCTGATAAAACGTAAGGAAATAGAGATGGAGGATTTGGTGGCGGTGCTTGCCGGTAACTTTGGCAAAAAAGCAGGCCCCTCCTTCGTGGAAATCAGCGCAGTGAGCAATATGCTCAATAGTGATAAATAATCAAAGCTATCGCCTATGACAGTACCCACCAAAGATATTACCCTTGAGCTGATTCGTAAGGCTATCAAAGAAAACGAACGCGATTATTTGCTGGAGATTCTCAATGAACTCTATCCGGCAGATATTGCTGAGTTTATGGATGACCTCAACCTGGAAGAAGCCAAATTCCTGTACACCCTGCTGGAAAAAGAAGAGGCAGCATCGGTGCTTATGGAGCTGGAAGAAGATGTGCGCGAGCGTTTCCTCGATTCATTCTCTACCCAGGAAATTGCCCGTGAGTTTATCTATAACCTGGATTCGGATGATGCTGCCGACCTTATCTCGGAGCTGACCGACGGACGCAGGGAAGAGGTGCTCTCGCATATCGAAGACCGACAGCAGGCGCAACATATTGCCGACCTGCTGGTATATCCTTCCAACTCGGCAGGGGGTCTTATGGCAAAAGAATTTATCAAGGTAAATGTCAACTGGCATGTGGTGACCTGCATCCGTGAGATGCGCAAGCAGGCCGAAGAGGTGGAGGAGGTATACTCAGTATATGTAGTAGACGATGATGATGTGTTGCTGGGATTGCTTTCGCTGAAAAAACTGCTCATTGCCTCACCCCGCGCAAAGGTTTCTGAACTGTACAACGATGATGTTTTCAGTATCAAAGCCAACCAGAAAGGGGAGGAGGTAGCCAGCATCATGAATAAATATGACCTGGTGGTGCTGCCTGTAGTGGATGAACTGGGAAGGCTCATAGGACGCATTACCATTGACGATGTGGTAGACTTTATTAAGGAAGAAGCGGAGAAGGACTACCAGATGATGTCGGGTATGACCCAGAACATCGAATCGGGCGATAAAATCTGGGAGATAACCCAGGGGCGCCTGTTCTGGCTTATTGTAGCACTCTTTGGGGGTATTATCGGCTCGCGGGTGGTGGCAAACTACGAGGAGCAAATTATGCTATACCCCGAAATGGCATTCTTTATGGCGCTAATCCCCGCCATGGCGGGAAATGTGGGGGTGCAATCTTCGGCACTTATTGTAAAAGGCCTGGCCAACAACAGCCTGACGGGGGGAATCCTGCCCAAGCTCTGGAAAGAAGCCTCCGTAGGGTTAATCAATGGCCTGGTGTGCTCAGGCATCCTGCTGGTGTATTCCTTCTTTTTTACACCCACCCTGGCCCTGAGCATGACCGTGAGCGTGGCACTGATGACGGTAATCCTATTTGCCTCTATCTTTGGCACTTTTGTTCCCCTGGTCCTTGATAAGCTCAAAATTGACCCGGCACTTGCCACCGGACCCTTTATTACCACCTCCAATGACATCATCGGGCTGTTTATCTATTTTATGATCGGGCGGATGATGTATGGGATCTTTTTGTAATAAAAGTGTAAAGGTTGATGGCTGAGGGCTTTGCCCGGAGTCCCGGCCATGCAGGGCTGGATGTGAATTTGTCATTCTGACCGCAGGGAAGAATCTGGTTAAATTTAAGGTTGGAAGGTGGAGGGTGGAAGCTGGAAGGGTTTCGGAATTAAGTGTCATGGCCCAGCAGCCTGTTTTTCTGCTTCAATTTCATTTAAAGTTGTAATTTTGTGCGATATATTGATTTTTAGCAGGTTTTAAACGATGCCTGCCCATTAAAACACAAGGCTTATTTATGCAATATAC
>SLOR01000265.1 GCA_007132395.1 Bacteroidales bacterium | reverse complement strand
ATATAAGGTTAACTAAAATGAAAAAACAAGAAAAAAAAATAGATTATAAGTACAATTTAGGAATATACGGAGGTCTTTTAAAAAAATATAAATTAATTTTATTTTTACTTTTGACAAATCAAATCACAATATTATGACAAAAAATATGCCCTTAAATTGTCCGTCGTGTTCTATGCCCCTGGAGGTGAAAACGCTGCAGTGTGCCGGGTGCGAAACTATAGTAAACGGGCACTTCCCTCTGCCTCTGCTGGCTTCGTTACCACCCGAAGATCAGGATTTTATTATTGCGTTTGTAAAATCCAGCGGCAGCCTCAAGGAAATGGCCAAACATCTGGGGTTGAGTTATCCCAGCGTTCGAAACCGACTGGACGATCTCATCACCAACATCAAAACCCTGCAAAACAAATAAAATGGAAAACCTGTTGAAAAACCCCAAAAGCTTTTACAACCCCTTTATTTATATCGCGGGTAGTAAAGCCCTGTTCCTGGGCTTGTTTGTTATTGTACTGACCGGCCTGCTGGGCTGGCTGAGTCACACCTGGCTGGATGGGTTGATAGATTTGCACCATGGCCCGCAAGGCAGCCTGTGGGTGCATATTGCTCTGGGAATTACCAACTGGCTTTCCATGGTTTTGGTGCTTACACCCCTGGCATCGTGGCTTTCACCGTCAAAAGTAAGAATTCTGGATATTGCCGGCACCCAGGCATTGGCACGCTTACCTATGCTCATTGCCATCCTTACCGGTTTTTTGAATGCTCCCGAAAGAGTGGGGCAATGGGCCATGTTCACCTTCCTGCAGACCGGAGACCCCGTGGTGCTTACCCCCTGGGATTGGCTGCTGGCAAGTCTGGCCATTCTCATCATTCTGCTAACCATCGTGTGGATGGTAGCACTCATGTATAATGCCTGGAAGGTTTCGGCCAACCTCAAAGGCACCCGGGCAGGGATATCCTTCACCATCGGAATATTGGTGGCCTACATTCTCTCGAAAATCACAGCGGTTTACCTTACAGGGCTGGTGCTGTAGCATTCTCATTACAAGAAGATCAGGCAGCAACCTGATAAGGCGTAAGTACAATCCATAAAAGAAAAAGACAAGCCACGATAATATAAACTCTTCAATCTCTTTAACCATGAAAAAAACTATCCTGTTTATCATTTCTGTTTTCTTCAGCCTGCATGGCATCAGTCAGCAAATAGAAGGCTCCTGGCATGGCCTGCTTAAAGTACAAGGCATGGAACTGCACCTCGTTTTTAACATCAGCCAGGACGAAGACGGGCTAAAAGCCACCATGGACAGCCCCGACCAGGGAGCCCATGGCATAGCGGTAGATGCAACCGCTTTTAAGGATGGCATCCTTACCATGGCTATCCCCATGGCCGCCATTAACTATACCGGAACCCTTTCAGGTGATACCATAACCGGCACCTTTGCCCAGGCCGGCATGGAAATCCCCCTGAACCTCACCCGCGAAGTACCCGAAAAAACTGCCGTGGTGCGTCCGCAGGAACCTCAAAAGCCCTATCCGTATCAAGCAGAAGAGGTATTCTTCAAAAACCCCGAAGCCGACATCACCCTGGCAGGCACTCTTACCCTGCCCAGGGAGCAAGGCACCTTTCCTGCCGTAGTAATGATTACCGGCAGCGGCCCCCAGAACCGCGATGAAGAAATCCTGGGCCACAAACCTTTCCTTGTCATTGCCGACCACCTTACCCGCCACGGCATTGCCGTGCTGCGCTTCGACGACCGGGGTGTGGCACAGTCGGAAGGCGACTTCTCTTCAGCCACCTCCTACGATTTCGCCACCGATGTGGAAGCCGCCGTGGCCTACCTGCTTGCTCGAGATGAGATTGACCCGGCAAAGATAGGCCTCATAGGACACAGCGAGGGTGGCATCATAGCCCCCATTGTGGCAGGGCGCAATACTGAAAAGGTAAACTTTATCGTATTGCTCGCCGGCACAGGCATCAGGGGTGACAAGCTGTTGCTGGAACAGCAGCTACTCATTGGCAAAGCCATGGGTATGGGGGAAGAAGAAATGAACAAAAACCAGCTTATCAACCGGCAGATTTTTGAGCTGGTGCTGAAAAATGAAGAAAAAGAAACACTGGAATCCAACATACGCGCACTCATGCAAGAGGCACTGGCAGATACCGATGAACAGATGTTGGGAGGCATGCCCATAGAACAGTTTATTGACCAGCAAACCAGCCTCGTCACAAGTCCCTGGATGAGCACTTTCCTGCGCCTCGACCCGGCAGTGTACCTGGAAAAGGTACGTTGCCCCGTACTGGCTGTTAACGGAAGTAACGACTTACAGGTACCGCCCTCCAATCTGCAAGCCATAGAAACGTCCTTACACCGGGGTGGTAACACGAAAGTTACCCTGAAGGAATTCCCCGGTCTCAACCACCTTTTTCAGGAATGCGACACCGGCTCCCCCACCAACTATGCAGCCATTGAACAAACCTTCGCACCCGAGGTGCTGGAAAAACTCAGCAGCTGGATTAATGCGGTTACAACTCGCTGATGTCTTTTCCACTCGTCAGACGACTCAAAGTCGTCAGACGAGTCAGTGAATGCGCAAAGTTGGTTTGGGTTAAAAATTTGAGAAGCTGAGGGCTGTGCCCGAAGTCCCGCGACCAGAAGGATGCGGGATTGAGAAGCTGAGGGCTGTGCCCGAAGTCCCGCGACCAGAAGGATGCGGGAATGAAAGGCTGAAAGGTTGATTTGTTGAATCGTTTAATTGATCTGCTAAAGCCTGAATATCTCCTGGTCACATTGCGCCTCTGTGCCTCCGCGGTTCGACCTCAAAAATCAACCCTTAACGATGGGTCTGCCGCTTGTTAGGGCCTCCCTTTTTAAAGAAATACTCTTTTTGGCTGCGCTTTTGCCTGTCGTCGCGCACTACGAAGACTTTTTTACCCGTGTAGGGATCCAGGCCGGTGTAGTACATGGTAGTGGCCAAAGTCATGGGTGTGGGGGTAAATTCCTGCACCTGCTCGGGCCGGTAGCCCAGCTTTTTAAGCAGCAGCGACAAATCGCGCATATCGCTGTCCTGGGTGCCGGGGTGGCCGGAGATAAAATAAGGAATCAGTTGCCAGGGTAGATTTTCCTTCCGGCAGATTTCGCGAAACTGCTGATGAAAATGCTCAAACCCGGTAAAAGAAGGTTTACGCATATGGCGCAGCACCATATCTGAAGTATGCTCAGGTGCCACCTTCAACCTGCCCGAAACATGTTTTTGCAACAACCGGCGCGTATAAGCCGAAAGATTGTATTCCTTATCCTGCTGTTTGCTTTTGCCCAGCAACATATCATACCGCACACCACTGCCAATGGTAATTTTCTTTATCCCTTTTATCTGCTCTGCTTTCTCATATAGCTCCAGCATGGGGGTATGATTAAAGTCCAGATTTTTGCAGGTATTAGGGTAGATGCACGAGGGGCGCTTGCATTTACGACAAATGGAGAGGTCCTTCCCGCCCATACGATACATATTGGCAGAGGGGCCACCCAAATCGCTGATGTGTCCTTTAAAGTCAGGCATATCAGCGACTTTCTCCAGTTCGCGCAGCACGGAATCTTCGCTGCGGCTCACCACAAACTTACCCTGGTGCATATTGATGGCGCAGAAGCTGCAGCCGCCAAAGCAACCCCGATGAATATTGACTGAAAACTTAATCATTTCCCAGGCCGGGATGGGAGGCTTTTTGTGGTAGCGCGGATGGGGCAAACGGGTATAGGGCAACTCGTAAGGTTCATCGGCCTCTTTTTCCGTAACGGGAGGGAAAGGAGGATTTACCACCACCTGCTGCTCCCGGCAGCTCTGCAGGAGTCGGGGTGCCTCCAGGGTATTGGAGGTTTCTTCAATTATCCGGAAAGCATCGGCAAATACTTTTTTATCCGACAAACATGCTTCGTGGGAAGGCAGTTGTATGGAAGATGTGTTTTTAAGTTCCGCTATCGGTTCGTCGCGTTGCTGCAGAAAGGCTGTCTGGGGGATATTATGCAGCGAATCCATGGGTACCCCCTTTGTAATAAGCTTAAGCAGCATTTTCCAGGCCTGCTCTCCCATACCGTACAACAGCAGGTTTGCCCCGCTTTCGGCCAGGATGGGAGGTTTTACCTTATCCTGCCAGTAATCGTAATGCGTAAAGCGGCGCATGGATGCCTCCACCCCGCCCAGCACGATGGGGATGTGAGGGTATAGTTTTTTGATAATCTGCGAATACACCACCGTGGCATAATCGGGCCGGTAGCCCGAGCGTCCGCCCGGGGTATAGGCATCGTCGCTGCGGCGGCGCCTGAGGGCGGTATAATGGTTCACCATGGAATCCATACTTCCTGCCGTTACCCCGAAAAAATAGCGTGGCGGACCCAGCTTTTTGAAGTCGCGCAAGTCGTCGCGCCAGTTGGGTTGGGGCAAAATGGCCACCTTAAGGCCCATACTTTCGGCCATACGCCCCATTACCGCGGCACCAAAAGCAGGATGATCCACGTAAGCATCGCCGCTTACCAGGATGATATCGGCTTGTTCCCATCCCAGCTTATCCATCTCGTCGCGGGAAGTAGGAAGAAAAGAGTTTACAGAAGGAGCATGTTTTCTGTCCATAGTAAAAGTTTTGCCTGCCCGCCTATCAGTTGGGGCAGCCATGCAAAGGTACATAAGATCATGTGAAGTATTTCCGGTAAAGGACGGAGTAACCGAATTGCCTCAGTGAGGAATCAGCGCACAAACTGCAAATATCCGATAAACAGCAGACCGATTGCCACTACGGTGATTACGGTAACAATAATTTTACGACTGCGCCTGAGCAACAGGTTTTCCTTTTTGATTTGTTGTTCAAAGCTGATACGGCGAAGGATATTCTTGATACGTTCGATGGCACCTTCCGACTTCACCACATAGTCATAGGCTCCCATTCTCATACTGGTTGTAGCCACATCCAGCTTATCTTCCGCGGTTAAAAACACTACTTCCACGTTTTCATCCGCTTTTTTAAGCGCCTTTAAAACTTCAACCCCATTGAGCTTTTCTTCACCCAGGTTGTAATCCATCAGCACGATGCTGGGCTGCATCTCCAGATTGTCCAGACACTCTTCCCCGGTAGTAAAGAAACGTACATTCATGTAATTCTTCTTTTCCAGGGCATGTCGTATCACGGAAGCATAGGAAGGATCATCTTCAACCACAAAAATGAGCGTATAATCAGGTTTGGCCATTGTGCTAAGGTTTGATGAAGCAATTTACTTCTTACGAATTTACTATATTTTATGATTGTATTCTCAGTGTTTTATGGAAAATCAAAAATCAAAAAAAATATTACCCATAGCCTGCACTGCTATCATACAGCCACTGCGCACAGCAACCTGCAAGCGTTTTTCAAAACCACTTTCGCCTCAATCTTTCCGTGATTCATGTAGAAAATATTTAAAAAACCATTGCATTTTTACCAACGAATAACACAAAAACAGTAATTTGGTGCATCAAAACATTTATTTGAACCTACGGGAAGGTTTGCACACCAGGCAATCTATCAAAGCTATGAAATTCTTATCAAGTCCGAATATAAATAGCACATCTTGCACCCTATATATCAACTCCTTATCCCTCTTTATCCGTATCCGAAAAAAGCAAACCCGTCCTTTTAATTAACAGTACATATTCATATATTTGCATTTGTCCATGTATCAATTTTGCATACACGGAATCTGCTATCCAACATGCAAGGCCTATATCGCTAGTATGCACAACCTTATAAAATCAGGCAAATGAAAAACACGATTACATTTATTCTATCGGTTGTGGTTCCACTGGTTATCATTACCGTGGTCCTGCGCGATGCCTCCCGGGAAAACAAATTGCTTGCCGGGCTAAAAGAAGAATACAGCCAGCCACGCATTCCCGGAGTGGATCACAGCAAACTTGAAGCACTGCAGCGCGACTTCGACAATCCTCATGAAATTACGGCCACCTGCATTTCGTGCCATACGGAAAGAGGTGAAGAACTGCTCAACAGTTTTCACTTTACCTGGGAGCGTGAAGAGTATATTGAAGGACGCGGGGTTACCTACCTGGGCAAGAGCAACCTGCTCAACAACTTCTGCACGGGAATTTTTTCCAACGAAGCCACCTGCAATCGCTGCCACGCCGGCTATGGATGGGAAGACAAAAACTTCGACTTTAACAATGCCTACAATGTTGACTGCCTCGTATGTCACGACAATACCGGCACTTATGAGAAGCTAAGAGGTGGTGCCGGCTACCCCGAACCCGGCCAGGATTTCCGCACCATCGTGCAAAACGTGGGCCGCCCCACCAAAACCAACTGCGGTTACTGCCACTTTCACGGAGGCGGAGGAAATAACGTAAAACATGGCGACCTGGAGGAAGCCCTGCTCACGGCATCGCGGCAGGTGGATGTACACATGGGTGTGGATGGGGCCAACCTGGAGTGTGTAGATTGCCATGTTACCCAAAACCACCAGATGAAAGGAAAGTATTACGGTGTTTCCTCTTCTGCATCTAACCGGGTTACCTGCGAACGATGCCATACAGCTACCCCCCACCTCAACACTATGCTCAACACCCATGTGGAGAAAATCGCATGCCAGACCTGCCACATTCCTGAATACGCCAAAGTGAACGCCACCAAAATGTACTGGGACTGGTCAACTGCGGGAGACCTGCAGGAAGGCAAGGCTTTTGAATTGTTTGATGAGGATGGCAACCCCATTTACCAATCCATAAAGGGGGATGCCTCCTGGCAAACCAACGTGGTACCCGAATATTTCTGGTTTAACGGCGCAGCCGACCATTTCCTTATTTCCGATAAGGTAGATACCACGGCTGCATTCCTGCGCATCAACACCTTGCTTGGCGATGCCTCCGATAGCGAATCGCGTATCTACCCCGTAAAAGTGCACCGCGGTCGTCAGCCTTACGACCCTGTTTACATGAACATTCTCCAGGCCAAGCTATGGGACCGTGAAGAAGGCAAAGGAGCCCTGTGGCTCGACCTGGACTGGGAAAGGGCACTGGAAGAAGGGATGAAATACCTTGAAAGACCCTACAGCGGGCAATGGGACTTTGTGGACACCGAAATGTACTTGCCTGTCAGCCACATGGTATCGCCTGCCAGTGAAGCCCTGCAATGCCAGGACTGTCACACACGCAACAACGGCAGGATGCAGTTTGTGGAAGGAACCTATATTCCCGGCAAAACTACCTACGCAGCTATTGACACCATGGGAGTGATGCTCATCATCCTTTCTATTCTGGGTGTACTTACCCATGCTGTTATCCGATACATTTCACACAAAAGAAACAATAATACCACATCTGCATAACAAGCACAGCTATGGCAAAAACTGAAAAAGTTTATATATACAAACTATACGAAAGATTCTGGCACTGGACCCAGGCTTTCCTGATTTTCTTTCTGGCATTTACAGGTTTTGAAGTGCATGGCTCATTCACTTTTTTTGGCTTTGAAAACGCGGTTGATTTGCACAACAAGGCGGCCTGGGCATTTATCATTCTTACCATTTTCACCATATTCTGGCATTTCACCACGGGCGAGTGGAAGCAATACATGCCCACCACCCAAAACCTGAGAGCACAGGCAGAGTATTACATCTTTGGCATTTTTCGCAACGCCCCCCACCCTACCCGCAAAACCGTGCTCAGCAAGCTCAATCCCCTGCAGCGACTGGTATATCTGTCCTTAAAAATTCTTGTTTTTCCGGTAATGATTGCCAGCGGGTTGGCATACATGTTTTACCGTTTTCCACGCCATGGCGAAATCCACGAATTGGGTATCAGCAGCCTGGAAAGTATTGCCATACTCCATACCATAGGGGCATACATCCTTATTGCTTTCGTAATTGTACACCTGTACCTCATCACCACGGGTCACACCCTCACCTCCAACCTGAAAGCCATGATTACCGGCTGGGAAGAACTGGAAACAGAAGAAGGTGAGATGCCGGAATCCAAAACCGTGAAAGATCCGGTAGGAGAAAAAATAAGCAAACCCACAGATAGCCTAAAAAACAAACCGGATGAAAATCTGT
>SLOR01000206.1 GCA_007132395.1 Bacteroidales bacterium | reverse complement strand
CTTCACACTACGGCCAATGACTTCTTTCCTGTTTAACCCCCACAGCTCCTCAGCAGCTTTATTGAAAAACTCAACCCTTTCTTTCTGATTGATGGTTACGATGGCATCCAGTGCACCTTCAAGGGTTTTTTCGTTGCGCACTTTTACCGCTTCAACTTGCTCAATATGTTGCTGGGCTTTTTCTTTAAACTCCTGATGCTGCTTCTGGATGGCGTCCTGTTGTGCGCGTAGCTGTTCTTCCTGTTGCTTGAGCAATTGCGTTTGCCGTTCATTTTCCAGCTCCACCTGCTTTTTCTGGGTAATGTCAGATGCGAGATAAATTACTTTGTTTACCTCTCCATACATGTCTCTTACGGCGTTATACGTGCCTTCAATCCATATATCCTGCCCGGTGGAGGTGGTAATTTTAAACTGCGTTTCATAGGGAATTCCCTGCAGGATGTTTTTCCAGGCCTTTTTGAAACTGGATTCCATACCATCCTCCAGGAATTTGAAAACGGAGTAATTGGCCAACTGATCTTCCTTGATTTGCGTTAAATCCAGGAACTTCTTGTTGGCTTCCTGTATGGCACCGTTGGGTTTATACTCAATCTTCAGATTGTTCTTATTCAGGGCATCAATTTGTGCCTCAAAATCCAGGTTTTGCTTTTTCTGCTCAGTAATGTCAATGCCCAGGAAAAGAATTTTTTCAATAGACCCGTCAGCGTTGCGCACACAGGTATAGGTAGCCATTGACCAAAAGTCTTTTCCGTCTTTGGTAACATGTTTCATATCTCCCTCAAAGTGTCTTCCTCCCTGTGCCAGGCTGTTCCAGATATCAAAAAACCATTCTTTGTCTTTTTCATGGATAAAGATGGAGATATGCCTGCCTTCTACCTCCTGATTGCTTTCATAGCCCAGCTTGTTGAGGAAGCGGGTATTGGCATACAGAAGGATACCCTGGGTGTTGTATTCGGCTCTTACCAGGGTGTGATTTACTGCATTGGTAAAATTGGCCAGCAACTCGCCCTGCTTGGCGGCTTCTTCCTTTGCAAAGCTGAGCTCTTCCATATTGCGGCGCATCTCATCTTCCTGTGAAGCCAGAATATTTCCCTGCTCCTGCGATTCTTTGAGTAGCTTGGCTGTTTGCATGTTAATCTTTACGCTCGCAATAACCGAAGCGATGCTCTCTGCCAGTTTTTCCAGGAACTTCACTTCATAATCCTCAAATACCCTGAGGGCTGCCAGCTCAATCACCCCATGTACTGCTTCATTAACCTTAAGAGGGATAAGAATAATACATGAAGGGCGGGTTTCGCCAAGTCCTGAGGTTATGCTGACATGCTCCTGCGGGATGTCGGTAAGCAATACGGTTTGTTTCTCCAGCGCGCAGGCCCCAATGCTCCCCTCTTCCCACTCAATGCGTTTTTCAAGAAATTTCTTCCGGCTGTAGGCATAGCATGCGGTAAGTTCAAAATGCTTGTCGGCGGGATTGGTGTCGTTAATCAGGAAAAAGCCACCCTGACGGGCATCCACGTAATCTACCAGTTGGCTGATAATATTGTAAGATAGTTCTGCAATGTCGTCATTGTTTTGACGGAGGATATCGGCAAATTTTGCTAAACCCTCAGTGGCCCAGTTTTGCTGTTGCTCCTCCTGACGCCTGATGAGCTCCTCATCTTTATTCTTTTTAAGGTAATCTCTCAGCTTGATAAGCGATTGCCCGATATTGTCTTCTTCTTTTTTGGAAGTATTCTCGAAATCATATTCTGCTTCAATATCTCCTAAAGCCATTTTCTCGGTAAAAGAGAGAATCTTCTCGGCTTTCCTTACCTGCTCATTGGCATTTTGCTGAATAATTTCCGTCTTTTTGGCAAAGTTGCGGCCCAGACGCCAGGCTATAAAAGCCAGCACAAAAGGGGCAGAGTTAACTATCCATAGGGTGCGGCTTTGGCGATGTACATCTTCCAGTCCTTCGAAAGAGAAGGGCAGGGATTTGATATACATCTCTGCCAAGATAGCACCCAGCGGGAAAATTAAACCCAGTATAAAACCTCCTGCTACAAATCGGGTAATAATCTCTTTGTTACTAAGATACTTCATGCGTAAATCGGATTAATTAATTCTGTTACTTCTTACCTGTGAATAGGATTTTCATTGGAAAGAACGGGTTTTGACTGAAAGCTTGCGGGAACTATGCTGAAAAATATTTTTTTGCCGGGTAAATATATACTTTGTTTTGGAATTAGGATTACGAGTTTTGTTGATTTAGCAGGAATTATCGAATATCAATTTTCAACATATCCTTTTCGCCAATAAAAGCCCTTAAGGTATCTCCTTTTTGTACGGGGCCCACTCCGGCCGGGGTACCCGTAAAAATCAAATCACCCATTTTAAGGGTAACAAAAGAGGAAAGGTAAGAAATGAGTTTTTCGAAATTGAAAATCATCATTCCCGAGTTTCCTTTTTGCACCACCTCTCCGTTTTTTTGCAAAGAAAAATTGATATCATACAAATCTTTAAATTCTGTTTTGGGGATAAAGTCGCTTACGGGGGCCGAGCCGTCGAAGGCTTTGGCGATTTCCCAGGGAAGCCCCTTTTGTTTGCAGATATTCTGCACGTCGCGCGCTGTAAAGTCGATACCGATACCAATGCCATCATAATAGGTATGGGCAAATTTCTCACTAATATGCTTTCCCAGTTTGCATACTCTTAAAACCAGCTCCGCCTCGTAGTGTACATCCTGTGAAAAATCGGGATAAAAAAACGGCAAGCCCGCCCGGATAAGGGCCGTTTCGGGTTTCATAAAAAAGACGGGTTGCGAAGGAACAGGGTTATTGAGCTCGTGGGCATGCTCAATGTAGTTGCGGCCGATGCAAATTATCTTCATTCCTGTGGTGTTGGAGGTTAATGTATTTTTTTGTGAAAAGCTTTTTGAATTTAGAGGCAGGAATCTATTGCTTTTTAATAATCATGTTGGCATTTTCCAGCGCCCTGAACCTTATTTCTTTGATAACATTTTTGGTAGACAGGGGGAAATCGGCATTCATCATCCAGTCGTAATACTGGGGTTCTTTTTTAAATACGTCATCTACGGTTTTTCCTTTGTGTTTGCCAAAGTTAAAGGACTCCTGCCCCTTGGCATTGTAAACGATATGCCCTACCAAATCCACATTACGGTGGTTGTAGGAAAACTGGTACAGGGCTTCCATATCGTTGCTGATGGGTTTGCTGACCTTCCCATCGTGATCGGTGTATTCGGTGTCGTTGTACCTTTCAATCTGCGACATAAGGATTTCGTAGGTGGCAATGGTATCGGCCTCAGCGGTATGGGCATCCACCAGTTCTTTGTTGCAGTAAAATTTGTATGCGGCTTTCAGGGTGCGGGGTTCCATCTTGTGGAAGATGTTCTGCACATCTACCAGGCTACGGTCTTTAAGGCTGAAATCAATATCGCAGCGCAAAAACTCTTCAATGAGCATGGGTATGTCAAACTTGTTGGAGTTGTATCCAGCAAGGTCACAATCTTTAAGGAAATCGAACAGGGATTTCGCAACTTGTTTAAAAGTGGGTTCGTTGGCCACATCCTCATTGCTGATGCCGTGAATGGCAATTACTTCGGGGGGGATGGGGATGGTGGGGTTGATTTTTCTCAGTCGGGTTTCTGTGCTGCCATCGGGCATTATTTTGTAAAAGCAGATTTCTACAATCCTGTCTTTTACTACATTGGTTCCGGTACTTTCAATGTCAAAAAATGCGATGGGTCGTTTCAGGTTTAATTGCATAGTGTTTTTTGTATAAAAGAGGCTAACAAACTTTAAGATGCGAAAATAACAAAAATAGATGGCATGGTTGGTCTTTGCCCCATATTTATTGACAGAAAGAAAGAACGGTGGAGAAATAAAAAACGGATAAAGCCAATGAAGGGTATCATCAGGCTTTATCCGTAACAGGAGATTGATTCGTACTGTGTTTTATACTGTGAGGTTCACATCCCAGTTTTGCAGGTATTCACCAATGCGTTTCAGTGCCATGCCTCCCAAAGCTCCGTCAACGATACGGTGGTCGTAGGACATGGACAGGTACATCATGCTTCTGATGGCAATGGTATCACCATGTTCGGTTTCCAACACCACGGGCTTTTTCTTAATAGCGCCTGTGCCGAGTATGGCCACTTGGGGCTGGTTAATAATTGGTGTGGCAAAAATGGTATCAAAAGTACCCAGGTTTGTAAGGGTAAATGTACCTCCTTGAATTTCATCGGGCTGAAGTTTGTTGTTACGTGCCCTGCCGGCAAGGTCGTTTACGCTTTTTGCCAGTCCCAGCAGGCTTTTGTGGTCAGCATTTTTAATAACCGGAACAATAAGATTGCCATCGGGCAGGGCAGCGGCCATACCAATATTGATATTTTTGCGCACAATAATACTGTCGCCGCTAACGCTGGAGTTAAGCATAGGATAATCCTTGAGTGCTTTGGCAACGGCCTGAATGAAAATGGGCGTAAAGGTTAGTTTTTCTCCTTCTCTTTGCTCAAAAGCTTTCTTGTGTTTGTCGCGCCATTTAACCAGGTTGGTAACATCAATTTCAACTACGGAAGTAACATGTACGCTGGTGTCTTCTGAGGCAACCATGTGCTGAACGATGAGCTTTCTCAATCGGCTCATCTCAATAACCTCATCACCACTCTCGGCTTTTGCTTGCGGGGCATGCACGGTTTTTTGTGCAGGGGCTGCCTGAGGCTGTGCTTTGGGTTGAGCAGGTTTGTCGGAGCGGGTTTTGAGGTATTCCAGTATATCATCTTTGGTTACCCTGTTGTCTTTACCACTGCCGGTTATTTGCTCGAGTTCCTGCATGCTTATGCCTTCTTTTTGGGCAATGTTGCGCACAAGAGGAGAATAGAAACGTCCTGAAGCGCCTTTGGCAGCAAGGGTAGCGTCTTCGTCTGCTGCAAGGGTAATTTCAACAGGAGCTGCAGCAGTTTGCGCACCTTCTTTTTTCTGTTCTGTTTTTTCCTCTTTTTTGCTTTCCCCGTCAGGTTCTTCGCCATCTTCTCCATCCATTGATATCACGGCGATTACTTTTCCAACCTCTATGGTGTCACCTTCCTGAAAAAGAATCTCCTTAAGAATACCTTCCACGGGCGAAGGGATTTCTGAATCCACCTTATCTGTGGCGATTTCTGCTATGGGCTCGTCCTCTGCTATGCTGTCGCCGGGTTGTTTTAACCATTTGGTAATGGTGGCCTCTGTGATGCTTTCGCCCAGCTTGGGCATTACAATGTCAAATTTTGCCATTATTATTCGTATTTACTTTTTTTATATGGTTTTATTGTTTTAATTCAGACTTAATCAAAATTACAAAATATTTCTCAGTCGTGATGCCTCAGATTTTGGGTGCTTATACAGTGAGAACATGCTTTTTAAAATGATTTCAGCATAAATTATTTTGCATGAAAAGCTGTATTTTGACCTAAAAGTGCAGTAAGAGCGAACTGTAAAACTGTTTTGCAATCTTATTTATGAAATTGCAATAGTTTGCATGTTTCACGCTTTCATAACAAAATAGTATTCAAAAAGTTTGAGAGGGGGTAGGATTGGTGGAAGAAGAATGCAATGGGATTACGTTACCTGCCAAGCTGCCTGTAGGCATTTTTTATAATTCTTAAATCATTTTCAAGTCGGTAATCCTTGGCATACAGGGTGTTTAGGTTGGTTAGGGTAGGGGTGTCAAGCTTTTTCCCGGTAAACATGTCTGCGGGATTTAATACACCCGTTTTGAGAGAAGGCAACTGTGCATGATTTACAGAAGGATTGTAGCCCACCCAGGTTTTGCGGCCAAAAAGCACAGTAAAGAGATTGCGGATAAAACCGGTACGGTTGCGTATAAAAAAAACATGCAAGGGCAGGCTTATGCCCAACAAGCCGCATACAAGCAAATCGAAAAGCCTTTTATTGCGTTTGTTGGCCGTACGGTTGATGGTATTTATATCTATAGTGAAAAAATCTCCAAAAGTGTCAATGGAGTTGCTGCCAATGATAAAAAGACTTTCGGGCGGAGCAATTTTGAAACTGATGTTGCGATCTTTCAGGCCGCTCATTTGTGCAATAATATCCTGTGATGACATTTCGCTTGCACAAAAAATCAGCTCGTTAATATTGTATACCTCAATGATTTCATTGAGCTGTGATAAATTTCCCAGGAATCCTTTTTCGGATGGGGTGCTGTTTTCTGAACCTACAAAGCCGATAAATGCGTTGCTTCCGCTTTGTCTAAGCATCAGTGCAATGCGGCCGGGTTCTTCTCCCTTCCCGATAATGGCAATGCGCTTGTTGAGCCGGCTGCTCATATTCAGGTTTTTGTACCGAAGCAGATGCCATATCATCCTCGCGGTAATCATGCCGGTGAGGGCCCACAAGCTTCCCAAAAGGATAAGCGCCCTGGAAAAGCGCATGGAAGCCGGTAATAAGGCATAAATTACCAGTATGGCAATGGTGCCCAGGCCAATGCCACGCACAATGCGGAATAACTTCAGGGGCTTGTCGTAGCCTCCGCTGATGTATACCGAGAAAAGCCACAGACCTATGTATGACGGTACAAAATAATACAGAAACTCGGGAGGATAATACCCCGGCGCGGATTCCAGCACCTGGGTTTCCCAGTAATCGGCAATGTAATAGAGACCGGTAAAAATCAGCAGGGCATCCAGCAAAGGGCTGATGGCTTTGCGGAAAAACCGGTTGAGGATGGCCAGAAAGGCTCTGAAATAAATGGCCAGGTTAATGAGAAAGGAGAATATCCGTGCGTTTTGGGCTGAGAAATGCTTACGGGCAAAAATGACCATGGCATTGTAAAACACAAAAACATAGTTGATACTGCTTTTTTTGGTGCTTTCGCCCTTGTAGTGAATAATGCGGGTGTGGGGGAAGTAATAGTTTTTATAACCTGCCTGTACGATGCGCCACGACATGTCAATGTCTTCGCCGTACATAAAGAAAGTTTCATCCAGGTAGCCGGTTTTCTCCAGCACGGTTTTGCGCATGAGCATGAAAGCACCTGAGAGCACATCCACCGCATGCACCTTGTCATTGTCCAGAAAGCCCAGGTGATAACGGCCAAAGATGCGGCTTTTGGGGAATAGTGCCGACAAGCCGAAAATTTTGTAAAAAGCCACGGCAGGGGTGGGGATTCCTCTTTTGGATTCCGGCAAAAACTTTCCCTGCCCGTCAATCATTTTCACTCCCAGTCCACCTGCATCGGGTGTGTTGTCCATGAATTCCACTACACGGGTAAAAGTGTCATCTTCTACCACCGTGTCAGGATTAAGTAACAATACATACTCGCCTTTGGCCTGCGCAATGGCCTGGTTGTTGGCCCGGCTGAACCCCTTATTGTCCTTGTTGGCAATAAGCTTAACCTGTGGAAATTTCTCCCGCACCAGTTCCACAGAGCCATCCACCGAATTATTGTCCACCACAAATACTTCCATGGTCATGTTCCGACCCGAGGTAAAAACCGATTTGAGGCATTGCTCCAGGAAGTATTTTACATTGTAGTTTACAATAATTACTGAAAGCTTCATAGGGCCGGGGGAGGATTACTTGAAGTTTGACATGGTGGTTTGATAGGGCGTACGGTTAAGGATGGAGCGTCCCAGGGTTACCTCATCGGCATATTCCAGCTCATCACCGATGGCGATACCGCGGGCTATGGCAGAGACCTTAACCTTAAAATTCTGCAGTTTGCGGTATATATAAAAGTTGGTGGTATCGCCCTCCATGGTAGTGCTCAGGGCCAGGATTATTTCCTTCATATTTTCGTTTTTGGCCCTTTCTACAAGCGTGCCGATATGCAAATCGTCGGGACCAATACCGTCCATGGGTGATATAATTCCCCCCAGCACATGATACAACCCATGGTACTGGCCGGTATTTTCTATGGCGATTACATCCCTGAGGTCTTCCACCACGCAGATGATGCTATGGTCGCGGCGCGGTGAGTTGCATATATCGCACTGCTTACGATCGCTGATGTTATTGCAGGTTTTGCAATAAATAACATTGTTACGCAACTGGCTGATGGCATTACTGAAATAGTTTACCTCCCCGGCATCGGTGCGTAAAATATGCAAAACAAGGCGAAGGGCGGTTTTTCGACCAATGCCGGGAAGTTTTGAAAATTCTTCCACGGCAG
>SLOR01000414.1 GCA_007132395.1 Bacteroidales bacterium | reverse complement strand
GATTGTTTCTGCTGTCTGCATTTTTCAGTAAATACTATACTGCTCCTCCCTTTAAGCTGGCCTATCGCGGATGGGGCGAAATTTCAGTATGGTTTGCCTTTGGCCCTATGGCCATCCTCATTGCCGCGGTGGGGCAAAATATTGGTTTTCATCCCATGATCCTGCTGTTGATGCCCGCCACAGGGCTGAGCACCTCGTCCATTCTACTTGCCGGGCAACTCATTGATCTTGATGCTGACCGTGCCGGTGGCAAACACGGAGTAGCATCGCGAATGGGTACCCGGTTTACTTCTATCCTTTACCTTTTTGTACAACTGGCTATTGTGGCCAATATTATTGCCATGGCGGTATGGTTTCCGGGTACCACATGGCCCATCCTTCTGCCACTAATCCCTTATGTTCTTATTTTTCCTAAAGCAGCACATATTATTTTGACCCATCATACAGATGCCGACAAAATAAAGCAAGGGGCAAAACTAACTGTGCTGGTACATATGGCTTTTTCACTGTTGCTTATCATAGGAATGGCTATCTATATGTAAGCGAATTTAAAGGGAAAGGAATAGTATAAAAAAAATGCCGGCTGTAAATGATCCTGCAAGGTTCACCACATCATTGGGAGTAATGCTTTCAATCGTGTTTCTCTTTTTGAAAAAGGCCATCTTCAGCAGCTTCCCTTCCACAAAGGCCCCCAGCAAAGTATCGGCAAAGCAGGCCAGAAATGCCGATAGGGTGAGATAAAGTAGAATCAGGCTTTTAATCTCGCCGAAGAATAATAAAAGTGATAAGGCAGACAGGGCAGCTGCCCCAACAAGAGCAGCCAGTGTTCCGGCAAAAGATATCCCACCCGTAACGCCTGCTTCATGCATGCGCATATCTGACAGACACAAACTTTTGCTGTTGAATACCGGCCCCACTTCACTGGCCCAGGTGTCACTCGTAACGGCAGCCACATATACGATAAAAAGGTAAATAAACGTATCGTTCTGTGTAATGCTCCATAACACTGAACCTGCAACTGCCCAGAGTATATTTGCCACGACCTGCCATGCATTCCGGGGGGGTGATTTTTTGGGTTTGTGCTTAAGGGCAGCATGTATTTTCGTAAAAATTATCGAACTGATAAAAAATACCAGTACCGGCGCGACCCATTCTACCCCCAGTGCCATGAGCAGATAATTTCCAAGCAGCCATGCCGCTATGCTTCCACCTTGCGTAAGAATTTTTAGTCTATACAACAAAACCCCTCCTATTCCCATAATAAGAAAAACCCCAGACAGATAGGTGTAATCCATCTGATAGTTTTCTGAAAACCAGAAAAAAACCGAAAGGCCGAAAGGAATGGTAAAATTGTCGGAGCCCCGCCATGAAACTACCTCCAGAACTACTGCAAGCGTAAGAAGAAAAAATAAATAGCTGGGGTTTGATATCAGTTCTACAGGAAGAAACACGTATGAAATTAGTAGAGTAGAAACAGCAAACCCGGCAATTCCATGCATGCTTTTCCTTTCTGACAATACCGTGAACCAGCCATTGCCATTTTTTATGCGACCAATAAGGTTTGCAAGGGTGTCAGATATGGTGAGCGTCAAAAGTGCCGTCTGGAAATAATAAAGGGGATACGTGTAAAGAAGCAGGTAAGAAGCGAGCACTCCCAAAGGATAAAACAGCGTCCCCAGGCTTTTGTATGTGGTTTTATGCAGCATATAAAACCTTTTATACCGAAATGTAAGAAAGGAAAACAGGCTGCCTGCAATAATGAGCCACAGCAATATATCCTTTGCCACAATGAACGACAGTACCAGTATAAGTATTCCTGTGAAAAAATGAATAAGCTTACGAACCGCTATGGCATGGGTTAGATACATCTCTAATGGATAAGAGTGAAATACAATTTATAACAATAACTGTGGCATGTATTCTTGAACGGGGATACCGGCAGTTTGTTTATTTATTTCTGAACTGTTCTTAAATTTTACTGCGTGCTTCAATCTCTAAATTGGCATCTTCCTTTAGACACTCTTGCTTAAGCCGGCCCGGCTCAAAGGGTGGATAACACGTTTAAAGCAGGTTGCTTTGTTAGCGTTTACTGATATTTATTAACGTTTACTGGTATGAAAAAATAAAGAACCCGGCCACTTGAGGGATTTTATGGCAAAGAATAAATCTCTTTTCCGATAAAATTTTGTAAGGTATCGTTCGGTGGTAATCTTTTGCTCATCTTTGGACTAAAAGGAGGAATACTGATTTGAACGATGTACTTGTGTAGTTGCCTGGTTTTATTATTAACTTTATCTACATAAAAACCCAAAAAGCACACATTATGAAAAAGTTCAGTTTAATTATCCTGGCCCTTGCTATGATGGCCTCCTGCGCTGCTCCGGAGCAGCCCGTCAAAGAACCTGTTGAGGTAAACGATGGCGTTTTTATTCACATGACCCACGGCCATGACAACCCCCACAGGGTGCTGATGCCTCTGCAGATGGCAGCCATGATGGCCACCGACAAAGATGTTCTGATTTACATGGACATTGATGCCGTAAAACTCCTTACCAAAGATGCAGAGGATGTAGCCTATGCTCATTTTACACCACTCAAGGAATCTTTGGCTAATTTGCTGGAAATGGGTGTTACCATTTTTGCCTGTCCCGGCTGTATGAAAGCCCATGAAATTGAAGAAGCCGACCTGATGGAAGGGATTCAGGTAGCACAAAAGGAAAAGTTTTTCAGTTTTACCGATGGGAATATGGTTTCGCTGACCTACTAAGCCTTGAAGATAAATTGGATTCTACTTCATTTATTTATGAATACCCACATGGCAACAGCCCCCATTAAAAAACGCTGGCATTGCTGTAATTCAAGATCTTTAGAAAATCCAGCCAAAAGGTCATGGGCCATAAAATGTATGAAGTTCTGGTAATGCCCGCCACCCACCATTTTTTCCACTGCTCGCGCCGCAAAGCGCCCCAATGGATGAGTGTGCTGGTCAAAGCTGTAATCCACCACAATCAACCGGCCCCCGGGCCTGACAATCCGCCGGGCTTCGTTGAAAATTTTTTCTGCAGTGATGGCCTGGGTCTCATGAAGACAAAAGCTCATAATGGCTGCATCAAATGCATCATCCTCAAAACCGGTTTGTGAGGCATCTTTCTGCAGGCAAATGTCCTTTAAGCCTCTACGCCATGCTTGTTGCAGCATGTTTGCAGAAACATCTACCCCCAACAGGTTTGGGATGCCTGCTTTTTGCAAATAGCGTATCTGGTTGCCGGTGCCGCAGCAAAGATCGATAACGCTTTCTCCCCCTTCATTGATTAGGATATCCCGAACCGACTTTCGGATCTTACCAATGGGAAAAAGGAGTGCGGTATCGTAAACGCTGGCAAGGAAACGGCTATAGTGATTGTGAGCTGGCATACCTGTTTTCATTTTCAGAAAGAGTCAGTAGTTATGATAACGCTAAACCCTGGCAATGGCGAAGTGTTATGCATGGTTTACACAGATTTCAAAGCAAAACTTTCGCCATGATTATATGCAAATGTAGCTTTTAGTTTTCTGCTTTTTCAGTAGACAATGATGATACCTGTAATAATTTAATACAAGTTCTATGAACAGAAGCAGCAGGATACCGGTTATCATGCTAAGCTGTCTGTTCTTAAATACCACTGCAAAACTTCCCATGGGAGGTTATTAATGATTATCTGTATCTTTGAATGAATCCAAAACCCATACCCAGTTATGCGCATCTTGTTTCTAGCCGTAGCAGCTTCATTTTTGCTTTTTGCCTGCAACCAGTCACCCCGCGATGTAAAGGTGGTAGACCCTACACAAACTAATGCCAGCCAGCAACCCCGCATGGCAGATCAGAATTACCGGCCGTTGAAAGTGGCTGTTTCAGCCATCCTGTCGCCCAGGGAAACCTTCGGGTCCTATGAAGACATTTTTCGGCACATTTCCCTACAGTTGGATATACCTATTGAGTTTCACCAGCGTAAAACCTATAGAGAAATTAACGAAATGCTCGAAGCGGGCCAGCTGGATTTTGCTTTTATTTGTTCAGGGGCGTATGCTGAGCTGGACCTTGACAAAGGAGTTGAGCTTTTTGCTTCACCCATTAGCAATGGAGAGAAATATTACAAAGCGTATATTATTACCCATGAAAACTTCAGAGCAGAAACACTCGAAGATCTCCAAAGCGCAACATTCGCTTTTACCGACCCTTTATCCAATACCGGGTATCTCTACATAAAGTACAGACTTTTGGAAATGGGAATGGATTATAATGCTTTTTTTGGCTCCACGGTATTTACCAATGGCCATGATGTATCTATCCAAATGGTATCAAAGGGCATCGTTGAGGCAGCCAGTGTAAGTAATCTGGTTTTTGAATATTTAAAGGAAAAATCTCCTGAACGTGTTGAAAACGTAAAGGTAATTGAAGTTTCTAAAGATTTCGGAATGCCTCCGGTGGTCGTAACTTCGCGTATGGATGCCAAAATGCGGGAAAAGATTACCGAGTTATTTGCGCATATGCACCAGGATACTAATGCCGGGACTTTTATGGAGGAACTTCTTATCGATAGGTTTATTCTTAATCCAAAGGATGAGGACTATAACTCCATCAGAGAAATGCGTGACTCGCTAAATCAATGAAATAAATACATTGAAGATGGACTTATTAAAAAGTAAAGAAAAAATCAGAATCCCCCTTTTCTGGAAGTTTACCATCGGAATGGTTGTGGTGGTAATACTTTTTGGCAGCATCAACGTGGCACTGGTGCATCGTATCATTTTTTCTTCCCTTGAAGATGAATTGCAGCACAGAGGTGTGTTTATGACACAGATTGTGTCGCAAAGAGCGGTGGATTATATCCTTTTTGAAGATGTTGTTGCGCTAAATGTTTTGATTGATGAAGTAAAAGCGGCTGACGAATCCATTGAATACATCATGGTGTGCGACCCCAATTGCAATGTAATGGCTCATACTTTTGACCAGTTGTATCCCGAAGAGTTGGCATATGTCCATTCAAGACAACAAAGCAATGAAGTTCTTACCGAATATGTGCAATTTGAAGGCAATGATAAAATTATCCGTGATATTTCCATTCCGCTATTGGATGGAAGTATCGGCTACCTGAGGCTGGGTCTTACCGAAGACAATATTGCCCGCACACTTAACCAAGCCACCCGTACCCTTATGGGGATGATACTGGTGCTGATTGTCATCAGTCTGGTGGGTACCTTTATTTTCTCCTATTTGGTTACCAGCCCGGTGAAAGATATTAGTAGGATTGCCGATAACCTCAACATGGAGTCAATCCGGGAGAAAAAGGTGTTGTTTGCTTCCCGCTATCCCACCAAAGCCGGTAAGTTGATGAATAAGCTTCCCGGCGACGAGATAGACATCCTGGTGTCCCGATTCAATGAAATGGTGTTTCGCCTGCAGAAAGCATACGATGAACTGGAAGAGACACAGAAGAAACTCATTCAATCAGAAAAACTGGCATCCATTGGCACACTTGCTGCCGGGGTGGCACATGAAGTAAACAATCCGCTGGCCGGCATTATGCATTGTATTTCACGCATTAAAAAATATCCCGAGAAAAAGGCGGAAGCTGAAATGTACCTGGAATTGATGGAACAGGCCGCCTTGAAAATGGAGGCTGTAGTGAAAAACCTGCTTAACTTTGCCCGCCAGCCCGACACACGCAAGGAAGAAATCAATTTGCGCCAAACCCTTGACAAAGCCATAAACCTTGCCCGCCATCGCCTGGATAAGGAAAATGTCGCATTTGAAGGTGCCAGCTCCGTTAATGATTGCATTCTGCTCAATGCCAACACCAACCAGATGGAGCAGGTGTTTCTTAACCTTATTCTCAATGGTATTGATGCTGTGGTGGAAAGAAGAACCATGGAGAATGATTTATTGGGGAAGATAAGGGTAAGCGTGGATCCGAAACCGAAAGCAGACTATTGTATAATTTCCATTGCTGATAATGGAGCGGGGATTCCAAGGGAGTACCTTTCCAAAGTTGCAGACCCCTTTTTTACCACCAAACCTCCGGGAAAAGGTACAGGACTTGGGCTCTCGGTAAGCCTGAATATCATACGCGACCATGGGGGCGACATGGAAATTGAGAGTGAATATTTCAAAGGAACAACGGTAAAATTGATTTTACCAAAACATACAAACACCTCAGCATGATGAACATATTTCTTGCAGAAGACGAAAGAATACTCAGGGTAAGCCTGGCGGATGAATTGCGGGATGCCGGGTACAAGGTAACTGAATTTGCCGAAGGGGGAGGGGTAGTGCAAAAACTTGCTGAAGAAGCACCCGATTTACTCATTACCGACATCCGCATGCCGGGTATGGATGGATTGCAGTTACTGGAAAAGGTTAAGCAATTGTCGCCTGACACCCTCGTGGTAGTCATGACTGCCTATGCCTCTGTTGAAACAGCCATACAGGCGCTTAAACTGGGGGCCTACGACTATTTGTCAAAACCTTTCCGCAATGAGGAAATCCTGCATCTGACCCAAAGGATAGCCGAGTTGAAAGACATAAAGCAGGACAACAAGCGCCTGCAGAGTCAGGTAAGCGAAAAATTTGACTTTTCAAGCTTTGCCGGACAAAGTGAGGCAGTAGAAAAGATTTTTGATACGGTAAAGTCGGTAGCCCATTCCAATGCCTCCGTGTTGATAACGGGCGAAACAGGAACCGGAAAGGAAATGCTGGCCAATATTATCCATTATAACAGCAACCGTAGCAATAAGCCCTTCGTAAAAGTGAGTTGTGCCATCCTGGCCCGGGAAGTTTTTGAAAGTGAATTGTTTGGACACGAAAAAGGATCTTTCACAGGTGCTGAAAAATCGCGCAAAGGACGTTTTGAAACCGCTGACAAAGGCACCATCTACCTGGATGATATTGATGATGTGCCCCTTGAACTGCAGGTAAAACTGCTGAGGGTTTTGCAGGAACAGGAAGTAGAACCCGTTGGGGCTACCCAGGGCATCAAAGTGGATGTACGGGTAGTGGCTTCTACTAAATACGACCTGAAGAAACTTTTTGCAGAGGGAAAATTTCGCGACGACCTTTACTACAGACTTAATGTAATACCCATACACATTCCGCCATTAAGGGAAAGAAAGGATGATATCCGGGTATTGGCCAACAGGTTTTTGAAAGAATTTTCGCAGGGCAAGCCCTATGAGTTAACGCCGGATGCTATGAAAGTAATCGAGAGCTACTCATGGCCGGGTAACGTGCGGGAATTAAGGAATCTTATGGAAAGAATGGTGCTTACCAGCAAAGGAGAAATGATTACCCCCGCCGATATTCCGAATGAATTCCTTCGCCCTGATAATACTTTGCCGGAACTTACAGACTCGCAGCAATGGAATCTTGAAGAAATTATTGCTGATACAGAGATAAAACTCCTGAAGGCAGCCATGCTCCGCAGTGGAGGTAATAAGACCAGGGCAGCAAAACTATTAAACATTCCTTTATCAACCTATCGTACAAAAGCTGAAAAGTACGGGCTGGATTCTTCAGAGTAAATTCCGCACTATAAAAAAACGAGGGTTACAGCATTTGCCTGCAACCCTCGTTTTTTATTTATTCCTCTGGTTTTAAAGAGAGAATGAGGCTTCAAAAACAATTCCACTGAATTTTGGGTCACGGCCTACATCAACGAAGTTGGCTACGCCTACAGTTCCCTGGTCCCAGCCTGTTGCGGCCTGGCTTACGTATTCAATCTTCATGAGCATCCTTTTGGTTATCCATGCACCTGCGCCTATCTGAAATCTGTTTACAGAACCTGCTGCTACATCACTAAATTTCGAAGCATTGGCCTCTGAATATCTTGCAGAAAGATAAATGCTTGGGTGAACGTATTGGGTAAGGTCTGCACCATAGTATGCCCATTCTTCTGTTCCCACTTGCGCATTGAATCGCGGGTTGGGGCCAGAGGCATTAGCAATACCGTAATGAGCCTTAAAATGCGTTGTGGGAATGGGTCTCCATGTGAGGTCGAATTGAAAAGCATCCAGTTCTTTTCCATCTCCAAAACGAACCTGGCCAGGACCTTCACCATCACCGGAGTTGTCATTGTGCATGTTCCATATGCTTGAATAGGAACTTCCTAACCTTTCTCTGCGGAAAAGATTGGTGCCGCGTGCGGCTCCTGCCTCATGACTGGTAGTGTAATAAGAACCTGAAAT
>SLOR01000095.1 GCA_007132395.1 Bacteroidales bacterium | reverse complement strand
TGCAGTATGCAGAAGCAAGAAAACAGGGGCTTATACAGGAGGTAGTAGTTACAGGATGCCTTTCTCAGCGCTATAAGGATGAGCTGCAGAAGGAAATCCCTGAGGCAGATGCATGGTTCGGGGTAAAAGATCCTGCAGAACTGTTTACATGGCTGAAACAAAAATTTTCGCCCGACAGCCAGGAGCGTATGCTTACCACTCCCTCTCATTATGCTTACCTTAAAGTGGCAGAGGGCTGCGACCGCACTTGTTCTTTTTGTGCCATTCCCCTTATACGTGGGGCTTTCCAGTCAAGAACCATCGAAAGCCTTGTAGAGGAAGCCCAAATGCTGGCGCAAAAAGGGGTGAAGGAGTTATTGTTGATAGCACAGGATTTGAGCTATTACGGTTATGATCTGTCCAAACGCTCACTACTGGCAGAACTGCTGGAACAACTGGTAGCCATAGAAGGCATAGGCTGGATACGCCTGCATTATGCCTATCCGAAAAACTTTCCCACGGAGGTTATCGATATCATGGCCAGAGAACCAAAAATATGCAACTACCTTGATATCCCCTTACAGCACATAAGCGACCCCATATTAGCGTCAATGCGCCGCAATGCCGGCAAAGCTGATACGTTGGCATTACTGGAGGAGTTTCGTCGCAAAATACCCGATGTGGCATTGCGTACTACCCTTCTTGTGGGTTATCCTGGAGAAACAGAAGAGCACTTCAATGAACTTATGGTCTTTGTTGAGCAAATAAAGTTTGACAGGTTGGGTGTTTTCACCTATTCCCCCGAAGAAGGTACCCGGGCCTTTGAACTGGAAGACGCATTAAGCCAGGAGGAGAAAGACAGAAGGGCAGAAGCCATTATGGAGTTGCAACAGGGCATTTCTTTTGAACTCAATGAGGCCCGAATTGGTAAAACATTTAAAGTTCTCGTGGATCGCGAAGAGGAGGAGTACTTCGTGGGGCGCACCGAATACGATTCGCCTGAAGTGGATAATGAGGTGCATATTTCCAAAAATCCCGGGATGAAGGTGGGCGAATTTTATGATGTAATTATTCACTCTGCTTCAGACTTCGACCTCTACGGCGATTTAGTGTAATTACTTAACTTTCCCATTAATACAAACCAAACAACTATTTGATTAAGCTAAAAGTTGAAAGATGTTTAGGTTTTTAAGGAGGATGAATAAAAAAGAGAGGCCGCTGATTTCAGCGGCCTCTCTTTTTTTAATCGGAACAGTAATGATTATTGTTCGAGGGAGTAGTCCATGGCAGCATAACGCTTGTAAGTGTTGTAGCGCCATTTTGCATTTTCCTCAGCGGCTTTGAACAGCTCGGTAGCTTCCCTTGGGAACGCTTTCTTGAGTGAACTGTAGCGTACCTCGCTGGAGAGGAAATCCTGGAACTTGCTCCAGTCGGGCTCTTTAGAGTCGAGTTCGAAGGGGTTTTTGCCTTCTTTTTCGAGCATGGGGTTGTAGCGATACATTTGCCAGTATCCTGCTTCCACAGCATCTTTAGTTTGGCGCTGAGTGGCACCCATACCGTTTCTCAAACCGTGGTTGATACAGGGTGAGTAGGCAATAATCAAAGAAGGTCCTGGGTAAGCTTCCGCCTCACGGATAGCCTTCAGGTACTGGTTATGGTTGGCTCCCATTGCAACCTGGGCAACATACACGTAACCGTAACTCATGGCCATTAAACCGAGGTCTTTCTTGCGAACGCGCTTACCTGCGGCGGCAAACTTGGCAATAGCACCTACGGGAGTAGCTTTTGAAGCCTGTCCACCTGTGTTGGAGTAAACCTCGGTATCCATTACCAACAAGTTGATATCTTCTCCTGAGGCGAGAACGTGGTCAACACCACCGAAACCGATGTCGTATGCCCAACCGTCACCACCAAATACCCATACAGATTTTTTCACCAGGTATTGCTCCAGTGCGAGGATATCTTTGGCAAGTTGATTGCTTTCGTTTTTCAGAGCAGCAACCACTCTGTCAGAAGCTTCTCTTGAAGTAGCAGCATTTTCTTTGGCGTCGAGCCATGCCTTAAAAGCTTCTTTGGTTTCAGCCTTCATATCGTCAGCATCCATGCCCACTTCCATAAAACGTGCAAGGCGCTCACGGATTTTGTTTACGGCAGTTGCCATACCAAAACCATATTCAGCATTGTCTTCGAAGAGTGAGTTAGCCCAGGCAGGTCCTTGTCCTTTGTCATTAATGGTATAAGGAGTAGCAGGAGCAGAACCACCATAAATAGAAGAACATCCTGTTGCATTGGCTACCATCATACGGTCGCCGAAAAGCTGGGTGATAAGCTTGATGTAAGGTGTTTCACCGCAACCCGCACATGCACCGCTGAACTCGAACAGGGGCTGAGCAAACTGGCTGTTTTTAACAGTTTTGTCTTTTTCAACCAGGTTGTCTTTGTATGTAACATTTTTAGAAATAACATCCCAGCGCTTATCTTCGTGCATTTGTGAATCAAGAGTTTTCATCACAAGTGCTTTTTCAGGAGATGGGCAAATATCAGCACAGTTACCGCAACCGGTACAATCCAGCGGGCTTAACTGCATACGATATTTATAGGCAGAAAGTTTTCCTTTTACATTTTGTACGGGAGTGTCTTCACCAATCACTTTCATCTCATCATCACTGATAAGGAAGGGACGAAGTACAGAGTGAGGACAAACATAAGCACACTGATTACATTGGATACAGTTGTCAACCTGCCATTCGGGCACGTTTACTGCGATACCACGCTTCTCGTAAGCGGTAGTACCGGCGGGGAAAGTACCATCTTCTCTATCAAGGAATGCACTTACAGGAAGGTCATCACCTTTGAGTGCGTTGATGGGGAATACGATATCGCGGATAAAATCAGGCACATCGTCTCTTTTGGCTTCGGGTTTAACGTCAAGGTTTTTCCAATCAGCAGGAACCTCTATCGCTATTACTTCACCACCTTTGTCAACGGCTGCATTGTTCATATTAACGATTTCCTCACCTTTCATACCGTAAGATTTCTGGATGGCATCCTTCATCTCATTCACGGCTTGCTCGTAAGGAATCACTTCGGCTACTTTAAAGAAAGCAGCTTGCATGATAGTGTTGGTACGGTTACCCAAACCAAGTTCTTCAGCAATGGCAGTTGCGTTAATAATGTAGAACCTAATATCATTATCAGCCATGAACTTCTTCATGTGGTCGGGAAGACGTTTTTTGGTTTCTTCTACATCCCATATAGAGTTTAACAGGAAGATACCGCCTTTTTTTATTCCCTTGAGCATATCATATTTTTCCAGATATGCAGGTACGTGGCAAGCTACAAAATCAGCAGCATTTACCAGGTAGGGTGAACGAATGGGGGAATCACCAAAACGAAGGTGAGAAACAGTAATACCACCGGATTTTTTAGAGTCGTAGCTGAAGTATCCCTGAGCAAACTTATCGGTAGAGTCACCAATAATTTTAATGGAGTTTTTGTTGGCACCTACAGTACCGTCAGAACCCAGACCGAAGAATTTAGCAGCGTAGTTTCCTTCGGGAGAAACGTCAACATCTTCACTCAGTGCAAGCGACTTGAAGGTAACGTCGTCGTTGATACCTACAGTAAACTGATTCTTGGGTTCATTAAGCTTGCTATTTTCAAATACAGCAATAATGTGCTTGGGAGTAGTATCTTTTGAACTTAATCCGTAACGTCCGCCATATACCTCGGGAGCACCTTCTTTACCATAGTAAAGTTCACGTACATCAAGGTACAGAGGATCACCATTGGCACCGGGCTCTTTGGTACGGTCAAGAACAGTAATTCTTTTCACTGATTTGGGCATCACTTTCAGGAAGTATTTCGTGCTGAAAGGTCTGTAAAGGTGCACGCTTACCAAACCTACTTTTTCACCTTTGGCCATAAGGTAATCGATGGTTTCCTTGATAGTTTCGGTGATAGAACCCATAGCAATTACTACATGCTCGGCATCAGCAGCACCATAATAGGTAAAGGGGTGGTATTCGCGACCGGTAATTTTGTTAATCTCCTGCATAAAACCTTCTACCATATCAGGAAGCACATCGTAGAAACGGTTGGCAGCTTCTCTTGACTGGAAGTAGATATCGGGGTTTTGCGCAGTACCGCGGGTAACAGGGTGCTCAGGGTTAAGAGCTCTGTCGCGGAATTGCTGAAGGGCATCCCAATCGATAAGTTCTTTCAGGGTATCCTGATCACAGGCTTCTACTTTCTGGATTTCGTGAGAAGTACGGAAGCCATCAAAAAAGTGAAGGAAAGGAACTCTTGACTTAATAGCAGCCAGGTGAGCGATAGGAGCGATGTCCATAATTTCCTGTACACTACCTGTAGCCAGCATGGCAAAACCGGTTTGACGGGTGCTCATAACGTCGGAGTGGTCTCCGAAGATAGAGAGTGCCTGCGCTGCCAAACTACGGGCAGAAACGTGAAATACACCGGGGAGCAACTCGCCGGAAATCTTGTACATATTGGGGATCATCAGTAACAATCCCTGTGATGCAGTATATGTGCTGGTAAGAGCACCGGCCTGAAGAGAACCGTGTACAGCACCGGCAGCACCTGCTTCTGACTGCATTTCCACCAGTTTTACTTCTTCTCCAAAAATGTTCTTACGTCCACTTGCAGCCCATTCATCCACATTCTCTGCCATGTTGGAAGAGGGGGTAATTGGGTAAATAGCTGCTACTTCGCTAAACATGTAAGCAACATGTGAAGCGGCATAGTTACCATCACATGTAATGAAATTCTTCTTTTTTGTCATAGTTGTCTTATTTATAAACAGTCTAATTTTAAGGCATTTAGCTTTAACTGATTCACGCGGCAAAATTACGAAAATTACCGATAGAATGCTGCTACTGGCGCTTATTTATAACGATTATAGACAAGAAGAAAGGGTGAGTTGTTAATTAAAAAACATCCACGAAACCCCAAATTTAAACATCGATTCGGGTATTGGGTAATACGGAATGTGATAGCGGGGTTTCATTTCGGTTACAAGGCCCAGTAAATTTTGATACTTTATAAATAAGCGGGCACTTTTTATTTTACCACTCCAGAATACATCCAGTTGCATGTTGTCGCGGGTTGTATAATCATTCTGCGCGTAAAACCCACGTGTAACAGGCATCCATGTCAGAGCCTGATAACCTGTATTGTAACGGAAATCAAAACCGAGCATGTTTACAAGGGCACCTCCGGAGAGATTGAAGTTATAATATAAGGAGTGGTAGGAGGTAAGATCGGGGTAATCCTCAAAGCGGGAGCTGGTGCTTTGCTGGAAAATTATATGATTTCGAAATCCAAATCTTCCCAACTGTGCATCACTGCGTGCTCCCAGGTTGAAAAAACCGAATCCGGAGGTGTTTTGAACAGGTAGTGCATCGCTGTTGAAATACACCATATTTTCCAGCAGATAATAATTCCCTTCAAGGGTAATAGCAGGGAAGTGCGCGCTTACCTGTAGGGCGGAAACTTGCATCTTGTCAAAACTATTTTCCCACCTGGCATAATTGCCCGAAAAATTGTTGTAAAAATAAGGTGCTTCCATTAATGAATACCGAAGACGTCCTTCCAGGTGTACTTTCCTGTTCTCCTGGCCCAGGTTCACATAAGTCCCTGCATGGAAGTCCTCATCGTTATACCCTCCGATGGTTAGGTTGGCATAGGCCCCAAATGACAAGAAACGACTCTGGTCCGACTGTAGCTCAAGGCCCTGTACAATCTCATTATAATTGTACTTTTCAAAGTGGTGTATTTTATTGTTAAGTGTGTCGAGCGTATAGTAGTTGAGTTCATCGGGTTGCTCGATGGTGTTGATACTGTGTTTGAGAAATATTCTGAAATTAAACGGGAAAGTTCCCCTGCCGCTGCTAAGCGGGAAATTGGACCAGGATACCAGGTTTTCGATCTTGTGCAGGGTGGTTGAATCGCGTGTAGCAAGCGAATCCAGTACCGGAAAATCGTAAAAAGAGGCAGGTGGTGCAGTTTCATCAAAAAGAAATGCTTTACGTGAATAGGTAAAGTCATGATTGAAGCGCCCCAGGTTAATAAAACGACCTTCATTCACCGTATCGCCCCCGGTATAAAAACCTGTCTGATAAAAATGCCTGATGTTTACCGAAAAATCACGATAGGCTGATTCGGCCCTGTACAGGAAAACACTGTCGCGAACGGCTTCCTCTTCAAAGGCAGCCGGGTTTTTCAATCCGCCGCTTTCCTGGCTTCTAAGTCGGTTGTATATAATGCTTGCCAGCGCCTGGTATCTTTTGTCTTCGCTCAGGTAGTCGGCTGTGAAATACAGGTTGGTGTTTCTCGCCCCAAGCCTGCTGTATGCTCCGGGAGAGTTTATTACCCGGTATTGAAAGCCCATGTGAAAGGTTTCGTGTAGCTTTTGCGCGTGATTGGCATAAAAAATCTGCTCCCGCTCGTCACCCATAAGGAAAAACAAATCGGTAAAAACATGTTTGGGGCGGTAAAACCTGAGCGAATCATGACTGAAAAGGTAGCCTCCGTATAATGCCTTATGCCCTGTGGTAGTTCCGTAGATAACCTCAGGTTGAAAAACCTGTGAGCGGTACACATGCCCTGAATTGCCTTTGGTGGCATTAAAAAATCCACTTACGTTAGCATAATCGTAAAGGTGCACCCCAAGTAATGAAGTATCAGCATAATTAGGTTCAGATAAAAAGGGATTCTGCAGTTGTTGCTCGGTGTACCATGGAATGGCAGAACGCGGCAATTCATCTTTTTCTTCAGGAGCACGTGTAAGCTCTCGCCGGCCATCAGGGATTGCTTCCTCCAGATCTGTTACCGGCCGGGCAGGCAGGGTATCGCCGGGAGCCACTGTATCAGTTATGAACAACATCTCATCTGACAGAGAGGAGGGAAGTTTATGAATACCCCTCGCCTGTGTTACTCCATAAAAAGAGAACAGAAAAAGTAAAGTAAAAAAAAGGCTGAAGATAAACCCGGGAAAAAATTTATGCATGAATCAGTAATATGCTGTGAAATCTTTGCTGAATACTCGTTATGGGAAATTGAAGCCAAAATTACTAAAATAAACGAAAAAAAGAGTTCCGGATTGTGATACCGTCCGGAACTCTTCTACCTATAATATATGTAAGGGATATAAAAGGATTATTTCAGCCATTGATCCAGCCACTTGAAAAACTCCCTTTGCCACAGGATGCTGTTCTGGGGAGATAATACCCAGTGGTTTTCCTCAGGAAACACAACAAATCTGCTGGGAATACCTTGAAGCTGCGCGGCATTATAAGCCTGCATGCCTTCCGACAGGGGTACCCTGTAGTCTTTGGCACCATGAATTACCATTATGGGAGTATCCCAGTTGCCCACGAAAAGGTGAGGTGAGAAATCGTAACTGTGCGGGCGTGGCTCAGCCCAATAGGGGCCACCGATATCATGATTGGCAAAAAACATTTCCTCGGTGGTGCCATACCAGCTTTCAAAATTAAACATACCACAGTGGGATATAAAAGCGCTGAACAATCCCTCGTGGTGGCCTGCAAGCCAGAAAACAGAGAAACCGCCATAGCTGGCACCTACTGCACCCAGGCGATTCTCGTCAATGAAAGGCTCTTTGCTTACCTCACGTGCCGCAGTGAGCAGGTCTTGCATGTTTTGCCCGCCATAATCCTGGCTTATCTGGTCGTTCCACTCCTGCCCAAAAGTGGGCAGTCCTCTGCGATTGGGGGCAATAATAATATAGTCGTGGGCCGCCATAATCTGGAAATTCCAGCGATAGGAGAAAAACTGGCTCACTGCGCTTTGGGGGCCACCACCACAGTAGAGCAGGGCGGGATATTTTTTATTGGGGTCGAAATTGGGCGGATAAATAACCCATACCAGCATTTCTTTTCCGTCGGTGGTTTCAATCCAGCGTTGCTCAACACGACCCATCTGGATTTTGTCAAAAACAGGAGCATTCACATCGGTGAGTTGATGCTGGGCTCCGTCGGAAGGATTAATGCGGAAAATTTCTACGGGTGATGACATGCTCATACGCTCTCCCACCAGGTAGTTTCCGGCAATGGCCACTGAATTGAAGTTATGCCATCCGTCGGTTACCTGGGTTATGTTACGGCTGGCGATGTCCAGCTTGTAAATCTGGTAGGTGGCATGATGCCCGCTCACGAAATAAATTGATCGGCCATCGGCTGTCCAGCGCAAGTTTCCTGAACTCTGGT
>SLOR01000103.1 GCA_007132395.1 Bacteroidales bacterium | reverse complement strand
GAGCAGGGTGATCTTATTTATGAGATTACAGGAGAAGTTATAATTACACATCAACAGCTGGCATACAGGAATCAGATATTTATTCAGGATGAAACAGGAGCTATCCTGATTGATGATGGAGCAGGAATTATTGAAACAGAATTCGAAAATTATGATGGTATCATTGGCTTGAAGGGTCGACTGGGCGAATTCCAGAATATGCTGCAGTTTGTTCCCAGCGAAGACCCTGGTGAGGCAAACTCTTCTGACAACCTAGTTGAGCCCATAGAAGTAACCCTTGACCAACTCAGTAAAGAACACGAATCATGGTTGGTAATAGTGCGCAATGTTTCATTTGTTGACCCCGAAGGTGTTAATTTTACTCATAATGTATCTTTTCCAATTACCGACCCAACCGGTGAGGGCGTTATTCGCACTCCCAATTCAGAGGACTTGCTTGACTATTTCGGTACACCCCTGCCTACTACAGCAAAAGATCTCGTGGGTGTTGTAACACAACGCTATGAAGAAACCCGTCTGTTACCCCGCTCTTTGGCTGATTTCCTTACCCCTACAAGTATTGAAGAAATAGAAGCCGCTGGTTTTAGTATGTATCCCAATCCTGCAGTTTCACACTTTACTGTTGTGGGAGAAAGCATTATTGATTACCTGCGCGTATACAATTTGACCGGGCAAGTAGTAATACATCAAGCCGTTGACAACAATTCGGTGCAGGTAGATTTAAGCTCTCTTAACTCCGGTATCTATATTGTACAGGTAATAGCCGGACAGAAACGCATGAACTACAAATTACAAGTTACCCGATAGAGTTAATTCAAAAATCAATGAGCTAGTTTGTTATGCTCAATTTTATATAAAAAAAGGCTGCCTCAACAGGCAGCCTTTTTTTGTAATCACCCCAATGGGTTTTATAAGTAGATTAAAATATACACTAATCTTTAATCGTTTACCGAAGTATCTTACTTCACTGCACCTACCAGTTCAAACTGAGGAGGATTACCTGCAGCAGTGCAAATATACTCAACGCGCGGATACCTGCGCACCCAGTTATCAGCAAAGGTTTCAAAATCAATAAAGTAATGCACATCGATACCACCCACCTGTGGTGTTGCATCAGGATAACGATACTGCAGTAGCTTAATTATTCCTTCTTCATTAATTCTTCGTGCCATTTCTGCCATGGCAGCATCACTGCCCTCATTTTCATAAATTGTACCCAGTTCAGGATCCCAATAGTTGCCCTCCTCGTTTTTGTTGAGGCGACGGCCAATCAAACGGATATCAAAGTTTGAATAGAAGGCACTGGCACCATAATAATACCCGAAATCGCTATAAACAGGGTGGGGGATGGGGTCAATTTCTGCCAGATGCATATAGTCATCGCGTGTTAATCTGCGGAATACGGTGGGGTCAAAAGCCCAGCCCAGTGCACCAAAAATATACTGCTCAGTTCTTTCTTCTACATAAGGTACTTTACTCCATACCACACCGTCGAAGGCATAAAGGTCGGTACGTTGAACCACCATACTGCCATCATGATAGTTGAAGCGTAGCACCTGCTCATCACCTTCCACGGCCATGGGGTTAAAATTTCTAAGAAAGGCAGGAAGGTGCTTTTCAGGAGAGAAGGTTTCGCTGAAGTTGTTAAAGCGTGCTATATTTCCTCCAAAGGTGTCATAGTCGTCCTCCGTCAGTTCATAGCCTATATAAGGAAGATTGGTAACACTTTCCTGCAACACCCAGTCGGTCCCATCAAATTCGTAGGTATCCTTGGCGGGGTTGGTTTCACCGGCCTCGGTAAACATGTATATGATGTTTTTTACCTGGCCTGCAGCGGCATTGGGGTATTCCTTGAGCAAGAAGAAAGGCAGGTGATAATAAGCTGGGTTGTTGGGCGTAAATGAGCCTCCAACGCCAAGATTGGCATAGTCCTGTTCAGTAAGCTCATAGCCAAATCCGGCTTCCCACCATATGGGTTCCAGCAGGAAGTGGTTAAATGTAACCAGTGCACTGCTGTTTTGGCGAAGACTTACAAAGCGCACCTTAAGAATATCAGGAACAAAATCCATGGCCTGCATGGTATCATTGAATGCCCCGTGCTGGGATATAACGCCGCCAAAACGGTTGTAATCCGCATCAACAAGGGTATAATGTATGGCTTCATTATGGGCAGGCTTGAGCTCGTCGAGCTCGGCATAAAGGTCTTTGTTGGGCTCACACGACCAGGTAACCAGCATCAGCGGAACAAAAACCATCCAAATTGCTTTTATATATTTTTTCATTTGTTTGTGCATTTAAAATTTTTCCACATAAATATTTCGGGTAATCAGCTAAACTGCAATGGGTTAAAACCTTATCCTTATGGAGGTAGTCCATGTTCTGCCCCAGCCATAATATACCAGCGCATTTTCAGGGCGTCCGTAAATGGGAACCTGCGTCATCTGCCCATCAATCAACTGTTCTTCCATGGTAACGCCATCGGTGGCATCGCGGATTACACTGGTATTGAACAGATTGTTGATGTTGGAAATGAGCGTGGCATCCAACCCGGCAATTTTAAACCTGTACCTGAGGTTGAGGTCCACGAGTTGGTGAGCGGGAAGCTGCCAGGATTGCTGACCTCTGGACATAATGTCGCCGCGGTCTTCCACGTTAAAATCAGCATAGTTTCTGTCGAAATGGTTTACATCAAAACCCAGGCGAAGATTGGGAAGCACTTCATAGTTTACTCCCAGGGCAGCAGTAGTTTGGGCAGAGTTTCCTACCCTGAGTCCGCCGGCATATACCTCAATACTGTCAATGAATTCCTGGTTTTCGTCAAAAATTTCAGCAATCAAATCATCTTTCCAGCTCCAGTCGCCGTAAGAGAACATACCCCTGATTTCCATTTTGCGGTCGGGGCGTATGGTAAAGTCAATCTCAAGACCCTGATGCAATGCATCCAGACCGGTAATGTTTGCAATTACTCCTTGTCCCAGGTTACGTACAAGGGCTTTGTCGAGCCACTCGGTACGATATAAAATTACATTGGCTGCCAGCAGGGGCGAACGGTAACCATACCCGATTTCACTGGAATATACCCTTTCATTATTTACACCGGGGTTGGTAGTGTTGCTAAAGCCCACAAAAGCAAACCTGAAAAATGGCGCACGGGTAAAAAAGCCGGCGTTGGCAAATACATTATGATTATCGTCTATATTGTAGTTAGCACCACCTTTAAGGCTTGTACCCAAAAAGTTAATCCATTCGGATACCTGAGGCTGCATGGCCTGCATACCCATAATACGACTGTATTGGCTCATGTAATCTTCATGGGCTTGCTCATCACCTTGCGCCTGAGCCTGTTGTGCCTGATTGTAATACTCATCGGCTTCGGATTGCAAACGCTGACGGTTTGGTGAATCCTCATCAAAATAGAGGAAATAATCGGTTCGCCGGTAGCTTGTATTTGAAACCGTAGCAGATAAAAATGCCGAATATTGGGGTGTGATATATTCTGCCTGGGCAAACATACCAGCCCAGCCTACTTCGCCCAGGTCATGGTATCCTATTTTATCGCCCACACCAAGTCGGGCTGATGGCTCTCTGTTTACATCTCTGGAGACTACTGTATCGGTTCTGTAAAGAACATCCTGGTAATGGGTTCCTCCCAGAAGATTGGTAACCATCTGGTAGTGATAGCCACGATAGTATCTAAGGTCAAGACCACCGGAAATACGAAAGTTCTGTATGTCTGTTTGAACATTGGAAAGTATTCCGTACCAGTCATGTTCGTTCATGGCATTGCCAATAATTACCTGCGAACCATCGCTCGATATGGCATTTTGCTGCACGGCATAGTCAAAATCGAGGTATCCGTCAGGAGTGAGCTTGGTAACTCCTTCTACGGGTAAGCTGGTTACCCTGTTGTATTGGTACCATGCATTCTGGGGTCCGAGGGTTCTGCGACCGCCACCCGAGGAAAAGGAAGCATAAACCGCCGTAGAAAGGGTAGTGGAAGGAGTTACTGACCAAAAGTGATTCAGCGAAAGTTGGGGCTTATGATACTCGTTGTGTGCGGCATTATACTTTTCTCCATTAAGTAAACCTACTGAAGGGTTAAGTCTGATACCGTCAGGATGGTCGCGATAAGTTTGAATCAGGTTGCGCGGCCATCTCTGGTTGTGCCATTGGGGGGCACCAAAAGCGGTAAAACTCAAAATATGATTATCATTTACTTGCTTGGAAGCATTGAGAAAATAAGACCAGCCATCGAATTCGGTTCCGCTTACAAAACCCTGCCCGGTAGTTCTTCCTCCCAATGCCGTAACCGACCAGCCATTATCCAGCATACCCGTTGAAAGGCTTATGGAGCGACGCTCGTAACCATCATGGCCAAAGCCGTAAAAGATGGTGCCGCCTTTGCGGGCATCGGTGGTTTGGGTAACAATATTGATAGTACCTCCCACAGAACTGATAGCCAAACGGGATGCCCCCAAACCACGTTGTACCTGCATGGTTTGTGTAACATCAGATAAACCGGCCCAATTTGACCAGTACACCCTTCCGTTTTCCATATCATTTACGGGAACACCGTTGATAAGTACCCCGATATTGTTGGAGTCAAATCCTCTGAGGTTAATACGTCCGTCTCCAAAACCACCACCATCTTTGGTGGCGTAAACACTGGGGGTTGATTTCAGTATTTCAGGAAATTCCTGCGAGCCCAACCTTTCTGAAATTACCTCTGCACTAATGGTAGAAATGGCTACCGGTGTTTCCCGGTCGCGGGCTATGGAGGACACCGATACCACGAATTCCTGCAGTGTGGCAATGGCCTGCGACATAGTAACATCCACCCGGGTTTGGCTGGTAATAACGATTTCCTCGCTAACCATACCCATGAATGTGAAAAGGAGGGTTGCTCCCCGGGGCACGTTTATCTCGTAGCGCCCATCCATATCGGTTTGGGTTCCCTGTGTGGTACCCTGTATTTGAATATTAACTCCGGGAAGGCTGGAGCCATCCACAGCATCTGTTACGGTACCACGAACGCGTACCTCCTGTGCCTGTAAAGTAGTAGCCAAAGAAATAATGGCTACCCAGAAAATCAAATAGAGTTTCTTCATTGTACTTCTATATTTATAATTAAAAAGTTATAATATGACACAAAATATCGCTCAACAAAAACTATTTTCATGCCAGATGTGGTATTTTAATGATATTTTATAGTTTAATATGCAAAATCACATTAAAAACTGATAGTAAAAATGGGCCAATGGCCCGAATATCAAAACTACAATATCTCTGTGAATAACAGGTTCTCTTTTTGTTAATTTTTTTCACAATGTTTGCGCAAATACTCATAACTCAACCATGTTTTTGTGCTGTACCGAATTTCTATGATTAAATTTTAACACCATATGATTATTCCGCAAACTTGCCAGAATAAAGAGTGGGGCTAAAGCCCACTTGTCTTTAAGACTATCAAATCCGTCAGTTAAAACTGACGGCAATGGATAAAAGCAATTCCAGTATCCATTGCCGTTGGCTTTAGCCAACGGATAATATGTTGTCACATGTCAGGGGCTTTAGCCCCATTTAGACAAAACACACCAGAACAAAAATTATACTTGCAAACTGCGGGTATTCATATAACACAATTATAGTTTATCGGGGAACAATTCAATAATAAAAAACCCGAAACAGGTATCCTGCTTCGGGTTCTTTGTTTGATTACTATCAATAAAAGCTTATTCCGCTTTTTCCGCGGCTTTTTTTGACTGTACGAGAATTTCCGTGTTTTCATCATCAAAATCCACAAATATTTCATCGCCTTCTACAACCTTGGACCTGATGATTTCTTCAGCAAGAGGATCTTCGAGGTATTTCTGAATAGCTCTCTTCAAAGGTCTTGCACCAAATGCGGAATCCCAACCTTTTTCTGCAATGTATTCCTTGGCTTTGTCCGACAAAATCACCTTGTATCCCAGGCTTTCTACCCTGGTATATAGTTTGGCAAGCTCGATGTCGATAATCTTGAAGATATCCTCTTTCTGCAGTGATTCAAAAATCACAATATCATCCACCCGGTTAAGGAATTCAGGAGCAAATGATTTCTTTAGTGCATTTTCAATTACACTTTGGTCATATTCCTTGCCTCCAGTCTGACGTGCAGAAGTATTAAAACCTACTCCCATACCAAAATCCTTGAGCTGACGCGAACCAATATTGGAGGTCATAATGATAATGGTATTCTTAAAGTCGATTCTTCTGCCCAAACTGTCGGTTAGCTGCCCGTCGTCCAGCATCTGCAAAAGCAGGTGGAATACATCGGGATGAGCTTTTTCTATTTCATCAAGCAGCAACACGGAGTAGGGCTTGCGCCTGATTTTTTCTGTAAGCTGACCGCCTTCTTCATAACCCACGTATCCGGGAGGTGCACCAATAAGCCTGCTCACGGCAAACTTCTCCATGTATTCACTCATATCGATACGAACGATGGCATCGTCGGAGTCGAACAAATGCTTGGAAAGCACCTTGGCAAGGTGGGTTTTACCTACACCGGTTGGCCCGAGGAATATGAATGAGCCAATGGGCTTGGAAGGGTCTTTCAAACCGGCACGGTTGCGGCGAATGGATTGTACAACCTTTTTAATGGCTTCATTCTGGCCAATCACACTCTTTTCAATGTCGGCCTCCATACTGATAAGGCGCTGGCTTTCATTGAGCGCGATACGTTGAACGGGAACACCCGTCATCATAGAAACCACTTCAGATACATTTTGCTCTGTAACCGTTTCCCTGTGCAATTGCGACTCTTCTTCCCAGGCCTTTTTTTCTTTCTCCAGTGCGTCCAACAGCTCTCTTTCCTGATCTCTGAATTTGGCTGCCTGTTCGTATTTCTGGCTCTTGATGGCTTTGGTTTTTTCTTCCCTTACTGCATCAATTTTTGCCTCGATGTTAATTATGTTTTCCGGCACCTTGATATTGGTAATATGCACCCTTGAACCTGCTTCATCCAGCGCGTCAATGGCTTTATCAGGAAGACATCTGTCTGTTACATAACGACTGGTAAGGGATACGCAGGCTTTAATGGCCTCAGGTGAATAATTTACCAGATGATGGTCTTCGTATTTCTTTTTGATATTGTTGAGAATTTCGATGGTTTCATCAGCTGAAGTGGGGTCGATAAGTACCTTCTGGAATCTTCTTTCCAGGGCACCGTCTTTTTCAATGTGCTGGCGATATTCGTCGAGGGTAGTGGCTCCGATGCACTGAATTTCACCTCTTGCCAGGGCGGGTTTAAACATATTGGAAGCATCCAGTGAACCACTGGCGCCACCGGCACCAACTATGGTGTGCAGCTCATCAATAAAAAGAATTACATCAGGGGTCTTTTCCAGCTCGTTCAAAAGTGCTTTCATGCGCTCTTCGAACTGTCCTCTGTATTTGGTACCTGCCACCAGCGATGCAATATCGAGGGTTACAATGCGCTTGTTAAACAGTGCACGCGATACTTTACGCTGTACGATGCGTAATGCCAGCCCCTCGGCAATGGCTGATTTGCCCACACCGGGCTCACCGATAAGGATAGGATTATTCTTTTTGCGTCGCGACAAGATTTGTGCAATACGCTCCAACTCCTTTTCACGCCCTACCACAGGGTCGAGGCGATCTTCTTCCGCGGCTTTGGTAAGGTCGCGGCCAAAGTTATCCAGCACCGGGGTTTTTGACTTGTCGGAGAACTTTTTGAAGCCTCCGCCAAAACCACCTCCTTCAGAGGATTCATCCTCTTCCGAACCATGCGAGAGTTCACTCCTTGGGCTCATTCCTCCCAATTCGTCATCTTCGGGCCCACTTTTCAGATTGGCAATTTCTTCCTTGATGCTCTCATAATCAATGCCCTGTTGCTGTAAAAGCCTTGTGGCAAGGTTTTCCTTGTCTTTAAGAATAGAAAGAAGAAGATGTTCAGTTCCGATAATGTCGCTGTTGAAAACCTTGGCTTCCAGATAGGTGATTTTAAGCACCCTTTCGGCCTGCTTTACCAGAGGAATATTGTCCACGCTCCGGCTCTTTTTAGAATCGGTGCGGATGGTTTTTTCAATCAGTGATTTGATTCGGGAAAGATCAACCCCAAGGTTGATCAATATCTGAATGGCAAGGCCTTCACCTTCTCTTATAATACCAAGTAGAAGATGCTCTATACCAATATAGTCATTTCCATTACGTATGGCCTCTTCACGGCTGT
>SLOR01000070.1 GCA_007132395.1 Bacteroidales bacterium | reverse complement strand
GGCGGATTCTGGTCAGCATTGCCTGAAACAGTTGACATGAGCGAGCACAAGTATGTGTATGTTGATGTCTGGAAGCCCCGCATCAGCCCTTTAAAGTTCAAAGTAGAAGGTGGCCCGGGAGGAACTTTTGAACTGGAATCGATGGAGCCTCAAACCAAGGTGAATGAATGGGAAACCATCGTATTCCATTTTCCGGATGCCGATGGTGAATATCCTGTAATCGCCTTTATGCCCGACTTTGAAGATCCGCTGACACTTGATGAAGACATTGTCATTTATTTTGACAACATCAGAGTAGGTGATGCCCCTGATCCCACAAATATTAACGATCCGGCATTGCCTGCAGCAGGTTTTGATGTAAAAGTTTTTCCTAACCCGGCAAGCGAGCAGGTTACTGTTGATGCATTACCCAATAGCCTGGTTACATTGATTGATATCACCGGAAATGTAATTATTCAGCAAGTATCTTCCGGCCCAACCACCAGCCTGAACCTTGAAGGAATCTCCAAAGGTATCTACCTGATAAGGGTTGTGAACGGAGAAAATGCAAGAACCACCAAACTGATGGTTCAATAAATTTATATAAATCTCCATCCATTAAAAAAACCCCGGGAGCTTAATTCCCGGGGTTTTCTTATTCAGTAAGATGAAGGTTCACTACACCCGTTTTTTGATTTTCACCTCTTCATCAATCCCTTCAAGAATTTCTATATTGATACCGTCGGACACGCCGGTTTTCACCAACTGTTTGTCAAACACCTGAGGTTCTTTTTCCACTTCCACGTATATGCTGCCGTTCTCAAACACCAGAACGCTTTCCTGAACTGCCAGCACGTTCTCACGACGCTCCAGCACGATATCGGCAGTAGCGCTGTAACCAGCCCGGATAAAATGCTGATCGTCAAGACTTACCGCAGCACGTATTTCAAACTGAATGGCTCCGCTTTCTACCACACCCTTGGGAGCAATATGCTCAAGGGTAGCTGTAAAATTGGTGGCATCAATGGCACCTATATTGAGGATAAGCTCCATTCCTTCACTGATTCTGCCCACTTCCGACTCATCAACCTTTCCTTTAAACATCATTTCGCTCATATCGGCAACAGTAACGATGGTTGTTCCGGCATTGAAGTTATTGGCCTCTATTACCGAGTTGCCAATCTCCACGGGCACTTCCAGTATCATCCCGTCGATGGTAGAACGGATGAGCGTATTGCTGGTTTCACCGGTACTTTTACTCACCCCGTCGCGAATCAGCTGCAGGTTATTTTCAGCAGACTCCAGCTCTTCTATACTGTTTTTCATAGCAATACGAAAGGGAATGAACTCCGATTCGGCTATTACCTGCTTTTCGAAAAGTTTTTCCTGACGGTCAAAATTAATGCGGGCCTCCTCGAGGGCAATCCGGGCACGGTTAACACGGCTTTCGGCGGCATTGAGGCTCACCATGTTGGGAACAATACGAATGCGGGCCAGCACCTGTCCGCTTTTCACAACATCGCCTTCCGTAACATAAATTTGATCAATAATACCGGAAACGGTGGGCTTGATTTCGATTTCGTTGCGTGGCACCACGCTGCCGGTGGCCACGGTTTTTCGGATTATGTCGGTATAAAAAGCCTGTGTGGTGTCATACACAACAGGTTTGCTTTTCGACTTGGAGTATAGAAACCCTACTGTACCCACAAAAAGGGCCAGTACAACAATTAAGGCAAAAATTCTCAGAAACTTTTTCATGATAGTAGATTTTTTATGGTTTTGTCTTTTATTTTCTTTTCTGCGGTTCTTAAATATTCTGCTTTGATTAAGAAGGCAAACAGTGTATTGTTTTGAATATAATTATTCATCTCTCAGTGCGTCGATGGGTTTAATGCTAACGGCACGTTTTGCTGGCATGAGTCCGGCCAATGCACCCGACACGATTAGAATTGCCAGTGCGGCCATGGCAATATTAAAATCCACTCCGGGATTCCGGAATATCATATTCTCCGAACCGTTGGCCGACAAGGCTTTGTTAACTACCTCCAGTAAAAATACTGCCAGCACCAGCCCAAAGTAACCTGCCACAGTTGTAAGGAATACCGACTCGGTAATAATCTGACTGATAATCTTTAAGGGAGTGGCACCCAAGGCTCTCTGAATACCAATTTCCTTTGTACGCTCCTTTACCACGATGAGCATTATATTACTGATACCAATTACCCCGGCAAGAAGGGTTCCGATACCCACTATCCATACCAGAATATCAATGCCGGTAAAAAGTCCGGAAATTTTTTTAAACTCCCTTTCGAGGTTAAACCCGGTAATGGCTTGCTGATCGTGGGGAGCCACCCTGTGTCTTGCCTTCAATAAATCCTTGATTTTTTGATCTACCACGGCGGCATCAGCATTTTTCTTTATGGTAAAGGCAAACCATCCCACGATATCACCGTAGTTGTAGGTGCGCTGCAGGGTGGATAAGGGAATAAAAATACTTTGAGCTTTATCGCCACCAAAACTCATATTACTATTGAGTGGAGAAAACACACCCACCACCTGGAAGTAAATCCCGTTTATCCTTATGTATTCCCCAACGGGGTCTTCATCATCTTCAAAAAGGGCTTCTTTAACCATATCGCCTATTACAGCTACCTTCCTGGATTGCTCCACATCAATAACATTTAGAAACCGACCTTCGCGCATGCGTACCGGATCGATAAGGTTCCACTCCGGATAGTCGCCGTTTACGGTAAATGCTCCTGACTGTAATCCTCTCACCACATTATCCACCGAGGCACTGCCACCACCACCCTGTAGACGTGGTGCAATAATTTCGATTTCAGGAATATTATTGCGTAAAGCTGCAATATCATCATTGCGAAAATTAAACCTCCTGCCACGGGGAAAACCGGCATAAGGTTCACTGGTTGGCTGGGACCAGACGAAAATACTGTTGGTGGCAAAATCTTTCATGTTTTCAAAAACCGCATTCTGCAGCCCTCTCCCTGAGCCCAGCATGATAATGAGCATGAATATCCCCCAGAACACCCCAAAGGCGGTAAGGAAGGTGCGCATTTTGTTTTTGCGAAGGGCAGCAAAAATTTCCTGCCATTTATCTAAATCGAACATCGTATCTTGTTATCTATGGTTTCTTACTAAACTGTATTAATCTGCTGCAAGCAGCCTAAGCCTCATCCTTAAGCCCGAATCGCTCTGCTCTCGGGACTTCGCTCCGCTCAGCCTTAACCTTAATCTCTATTCATCGCGCAATGCATCGATAGGTTTAATACGTGCAGCCCTTTGTGCCGGCACAAAACCAGCAAGGGCACCTGCCACAATCAAAAGCACGGTGGCACTCACAGCAATACCGAAATCGGCGGAAGGGTTGGAGAAAAAGTCGGAGTGAATTCCCGACATCAATTCCAGCAAACCCACGCCCAACACCAGTCCGATATATCCGGCGAAAGTGGTAATGAGTACTGATTCGAACAGCACCAGCGAAACCACCGACAGTGGTGTAGCACCCAACGCTTTTCGAATGCCTATTTCCTTGGTGCGCTCTTTTACCACGATAATCATGATATTACTCACACCCACGATGCCGGCGATAATGGTGCCGATACCAATAATCCACACGAAAAGCCGGATACCCAGAAACACGCTCTGCACCTGCATGTAACTTTCAAAATTGTTGTAAATGCCAACGGCTCTTCTGTCGTCTTCACTGAAATTATGCACCGCGGCCAGGCGGTTTCGGATATTCTTTTCTGCCTCTCTTGCCTCTTCAATGGTGTTAACATCGATGGTCATGGCAATTTCATGCAGTCGGTTCCCGCCGGAAAAGACAATCTGTGCTGTGGTCAATGGCACGTACACCAGTCGCATATTATTCTGATTCTGGCTTTCATCTTCAAAGAAGCCCACCACCCTGAAAGGAATGCCATTAAGCAAAAGGTATTTCCCAATTGCTTCTGTTGCCTCTTGTTTGAAAATTAAATCGCGCACCAGGGTACTTATTACCACCACCTTGCGCTTTTCGTCCATATCAATCTGGTTAACAAATCTGCCTTCTGTAATTTCAAGATTTTCTATATAGCGGAAATCGGGGTGTACATTGCGGATAGCAAAAGAGTGTATTTCGTTCTTATAGGTAACCTGGTTGCCCCAGCTGATATTGAAACGTCCGGAAATGAGCTCTCTTTCGGGAGTATTGTTTTTCAGGTTTTCGTAATCATCGTTGGAAAAACGAATATGCCTTCCGGGGTTCATGCCCTTGTGGGCCACCGAGGTGCGCCCTGACCATATCCATAATGAATTTTTGGCCGATCCGGCAAACTGATTCTCAAAGCCATTTTGAAGGCCTTTGCCCGAACCCAGCAGGATTATGAGCATAAAAATCCCCCAGGCCACACTAAAGCCCGTAAGCATGGTACGCAATTTATTTTTTCTTATGGTGGCAAGTATCTCCTGCCATTTATCTATATCGAACATCTCTCCGGGTTTCTGTTTTATTTGTGGAAGAATTTAATGGTAACAGGCAATTTCCCCGCAACACAATTACACTTTAACGCACTCCTTCAACCAGCAGGCCATCGTTGGCATGCACAAATGGCTCAGGGATATAGTCTGCTTCTATGATACCATCTTTGAGTTTTATAACCCTTTTAGTCATGCGTGCAATATCGGTTTCGTGGGTAACGATTATCACGGTAATTCCCTCCTTGTTAATCTGTTTGAGGATATCCATGACCTCATAGGAAGTTGTACTGTCCAAGGCACCAGTGGGTTCGTCAGCAAGGATGATTTTGGGATTGGCGATAAGCGACCGGGCTATGGCAATCCTTTGTTTCTGCCCTCCGGAAAGCTCATTGGGCATATGCTCGGCCCATTCCTTCAAACCCACTTTATCCAAGTACTCCAGTGCAATCTTGTTGCGCTTTTTGCGGCTTACATTTTTGTAATACAGCGGCAAAGCAACATTTTCCATGGCATTCTTAAAGGAAATAAGATTAAATGACTGGAAAACAAAGCCGATATATTCATTGCGCAAAAGTGCTGCTTTGGTTTCCGAAAGTTTGTCAATTTTTCTGCCATCAAGGAAATATTCACCTTCATCATGGTTGTCAAGAATTCCCAGGATATTAAGCAGGGTGGATTTCCCGGAACCGGAACTTCCCATGATGGAAACCAGTTCACCTTTGGGAATTTCCAGATCAAGACCTTTTAATACGTGAAGGGAGTTTAACCCCACGGTATAAGACTTATGTATGTTTTTCAAAGTAATCATGCTAAAGATGTTTTAGTTGCAAATTCCAAATACCCATTATTAAACCAAACACTGCAAAACACTGATAACGTGATTTTTAATAATCACAAAGGGGTGAAAACACGGGATTCAGATTGTTCAGCTACGCACAAAAAATGTTCATGAGCGTACAGTTGCCTTTGCAGAAATCAAGGTAATTACAAAATAAGACGTGACCTTTTGCTATTATGTTACATACGAGGGTAAAAGAAGTTGTAAAGAGAAAAAATCATTACTGATGCCTCAAAAAAGCACACAAATATTGATAAGGCCCTGCTATTTTGATAGTCAGTACTTGAACCTTTTCACAAAAAGCTTTGTGAAAGGGTGCGATTTGAGGCCGGAAAACGACAAAAAAAAATTATTTTTGCCCCGGATTTGTCCGATTGCCTTTTGGCAACCCTAAAGGCTTATTTTTATTGCAGCGCCTATAGCGAATTATCATAATATCAAACGAAACAATACACCCTAACTCCCTGAAAATGGAATACTTTACAGATCAAATGGCTAACGCCCACATCCTTAACCAGTTTTGGTTAACCTTCCTGCTGGTTATCTCCATGGTGCTTGTATCGCGCACTTTTGTGGCAGGTACCCGCTACTCTCCCATTCTTATCATCGTGGTTTTCGGGCTTCTGATGGGATACGTGCTGGTTAGCACAGGCATGGGAACTCCCGGTTTGAGTGAATTCCCCATCGTGGATTTCACAAGCAAGGTTACCATTACTGCACTCATCGCCTCCTTTTTTGTGGGAGGACAGGAAATCAAGAAAATCATTTCCAACCAGGAAATTGACAAAAAAGACATTGTAGTGCCTTCGGATGAAGAAATGTTCCTGGGAACCAAGTTTACCCAGTTCATGTTTCTGATTCGTGCTTTCTTCGTGCTTATCGGTATTGAATCCATGAAAAGGGTAATTATCGGATATAACAATAATGAACCCCTTGACAGCTTTTACCCGCTGCTTGGCTACCTGGGGCTTGTAGGATCAATCATTCTGATTGACTACCGCGCCAAAATCACCAATAAGCCGGTTTACATCCGCAAAGGAATCATAGAAACGGGCATGATACTGGGCATACTTGTACTTTCGTGGCATATTGCCAAATGGATAAGACCTACCATTGCCTTGCCGGAAATTTTCTTCGCCATGATTCTTTCAGTAACAATGGGAATGATTTTTTCACGCTGGAAGTTTGGCCCCACCATTCGCTCGCTGCTCTTTGCAGGGATTCCCGTGGTACTGGCAGCTAACTTCATGGTGGGCGGTTCGCGCATTGCCGAAGCCTTTTCTCTTACCGGAATGACTTCCGTACTATCATTCGGATTCTTTGGTCAGTTGCTGTGGATGTTTGGAGGATTAACCATTCTCATTCTGTTTGCCAAATCCAACAACATCCGAAACCTGGCACCGGGAATGGCGGGTTCACTTTCGCACTCCGGTCTTACGGGAGCATGTACCGCGGGCGATTTAGGTCCTGAAGCACAGGTAAGGGCGCCCATTATGATTAATGTTCCCTTTATCGGTCACATTTTCGTATTCTCTGTACTGGCAGCCAGTGCCACAACAGGCAAATTGCTCATTCCTTATACACTAATGATTGTAGCGGCCGGTTTATTCTTCACCTGGCTGGCCATACGCACCCTAAGGACCGCCAACAACAAGGACTCCAAAGAAATCAGGGGCTTAATGCTCTTCTCATTGGGCTGGCAGTTGGTGGCCGTTTTCGGAGGTTTGCTGATTCTGAACCTGGGAGGCATGGGGCTCAATGATTCGGTAATGGCCAATGCTTCTGCCATTTCACACTTCGGACTTTTTGCCGCCATACAGGGTGGCATGTTTGGTGAGCAGGCTGCAGGACTCATTGCCTTTGTTTTTGCCATGCCCTTCCTTGTACACCCCCTGGTATTCGGGATTTTTGGAAAAACCGCTGAAAACAACGGCGTAATGCCCCGAAAGATAGTTTTTACCCTGGCGGCCATTGGCGTAATAGGTGTTACCTATGCACTCATCTTTTAATTAACAAACCCATGAGCGAACTCACTCACTCCTATACCCAGAAAGTACAAGCCCACGACATTGACGAACTCAATCACGTAAACAATGTTGTGTACGTACAGTGGATACAGGATGCTGCTGTGAGCCACTGGAACAGTGTAGCATCTGAAGAAATAAAAAAAACATTTGTATGGTTTATTGTTCGCCATGAGATTGATTACAAGCATCCGGCAAAGCTGGGCGACGAACTGTTGGTAAGCACCCGCGTGCTGAATGCCCGCGGAGTAAGCTCGGTAAGGCTGGTTCAGATTTTCCGAAAGGAAGATATGCGCCTGCTGGTGGAGTCGCAAACCACCTGGGCCATGGTGCAGGCCGACACCCATCGCCCTGCACGCATAACAGATGAGGTAAGAAACCTCTTTCTTCCTCCGGAAGCATAGAGGTGTTCAATAAGAAAAGCCGGAAGCTCTGATGAACTTCCGGCTTTTCTTATTATTGCAAAGTGCTTTAGAACGGCAGATCGCTGTCGCCGCCTTCCTCCATGGTTTCCGGCGAAGTATCGGGCTGCTGTTGCCCACCACCATCTCTTTGTGAACCATCACCTCCACTTTCCTTGGGCCCGCCCAGGAAAGTCATCTGGTTGCCCATGATTTCGGTGGTATATCTTTTCACTCCGTCTTTGTCGTCCCATGAGCGGGTACGTATTCTTCCCTCAATGTAAACGGAGTTTCCTTTTTTCAGGTATTTCTCTGCCAGTTCGGCAAGGTTGTTCCACAGCACTATATTGTGCCACTCGGTTTGTTCTACCCTGTTGCCATCTTTCCCTTTATAAAACTCGGTAGTGGCAATAGGAAAGTTGGCCACTTTGGCACCGCTTTCCAGGTTTCTAATTTCGGGATCTTTCCCGAGGTTTCCAATCAAAATCACCTTGTTTACTCCAGCCATAACTCTCTGATTTTTAATTCAACAATTTC
>SLOR01000407.1 GCA_007132395.1 Bacteroidales bacterium | reverse complement strand
TTACAATCAATTTGAATCCCAGGGCGTTGCCACTGGGCTGAATTTAGCTGGGCTTTCAGCCCGCAGTTAAATGTACCATTAAGCATACGTGCTACTTGCAAGAAAGCGGATAATCATAAAAGCTATTATACATATTATGTTACTATGCTTACACACGGGTAAACACTTAAAAAAAATCACTGCTGCTAATGGTTTTTACTTACAAAAAACCAGGCAGAGTGACAATAACAAAAACAGGTAAATAAATGTTTTCGGTATTTAGAGTTAATACCAAATTTTATGTAGTGTTAACACTGATTGAAGCTGTATAGTGCTGATTACAAGACAGGAAGCTTTAGTTTCACCAAAGTTCCAGTCCCCTTTTGTGAGCTTATCTGCATTTCACCCTTATGCTCCTCAATTATAGTAGCAGCAATGGAGAGGCCCAAACCCGTGCCTTTACCGGGAGCTTTGGTGGTAAAAAAGGGATCTGTTATGTGGTTCAGGTCTTTGCTGTGAATACCACAGCCGGTATCTTCAATTTCGATGTGTACCGTATCATTATCCCTGCAGGTGCGCACCACAATCTTTCCTTTATCATCAATGGCTTGTACGGCATTGGTTATGATATTTAGCAGGGCCTGGTGCAACTTCCCTTCCCGACAGTTGAAAAGTGGTAAATCAGCAGCATAATCACGAACAATCTCGATTCTGTTATTTATCTGAGGTTGCAGGGCATTGACACACCGGTCGAGGATTTCGCTGGCATTGCACTGCGATAAAGAAATGTCATCTCCCTTCTGGGTGTAGTGATTAAGGCTGGCTACTATAGCACTGGCACGTTTAATCCCTTCCTGCATTCCACTTAACAGGGGCTGTATTTCCGGCGTGTGTTCGTTCAGGTTATCTTCAAAATAGTTTTCCAACCCCATGATGCCCCCTGCGATAAAGTTGAGGGGATTATTGATTTCGTGAGCCACCCCGGAGGCCAGGATCCCCAGCGAAGCCATCTTCTCTGAGCGTACCAATTGCTGCTGTGTTTCCTTTAAATGTAAATAAGCACTCTCCAGATCTTCACTTTGGGTTTTCAGTTCTTCGTTGGCGGCCACCAACTCCTCATTGGCAGCTTCCAGCTCTTTGGTCCTTTCCTGCACCAACACTTCCAGTCGTTCTCTGTAGTTTTTCAATTCTGCAACAAATCCCAGCAGCGCCTTAACCAGTTTTTGCGATACTACCATAACGGCCATAGCCACAATGCTTATATGTATGGAATTAATTATCCAGGGATACATTTTGCCAATATAAGTGGCAGGATCGTAGTTATCAGTTATGGTTAAAACGCCCCTGTGATGCAAATATCCAATAAACAGGAACGACAGCATTCCTGCTATAAATAAAAGCAAACTCTGCCTCGTAGGATAAGACAAAACTGCAAAAAAAGGTATCAGTAACAAATACACACGGGCTGAGGAAAATAAGCCGTAATTGAAAGCATCGGAAAGCGTGAAAAGAAAAATAAGGAAAATGATTACCGCCGTTTTAAATGTGTTTTTTAGCTTTTTCCTTTGCAGGCTCACCCAGCACAAACAGGCTATTACAATAAACTCGGTGAGAAAGGAAAAATGAAAGCCGGTATCAAAATACCTGAACAGGCTCAGACCATAGGCAATACTTCCGGCAATGGCTGCTACAACAAGGGTAGCATTAATGATTTCCTCTTTTACCTCGGCGTATGGATTGCCAAATCTGCTTTCAGTCATAAGGTTTCAGGATAGATGATATCTTAATTAGAATACCTGAAATATCTACATAGCTTCAGGCACCTGTAATATCTTACGACATTAACAAACAACAGGTTTCGACAAAACCAGATTTTTTTGCACTGTACTTCAGGAATGATTTATAGATTCCCTTATAAAGTCATGCATCTGATGCTGATCGAAGGGTTTTCTGATATAACGGGAAACAAGCTTGTTTTCCATAGCTTTGGAAATATCAGGGGTAATATCATAACTGGTAAGCAGAAAACATACTGTGGCGGGTGAGATTTTTTTTGCCAGAGTAATAAATTCAACACCATTCATACCCGGCATTCTCATATCACTAATAATTAAAGGTATGGAAGGTGTGCCATGCATAATTTCCAAACCCTCCTCTCCGGATTCGGCCGTGAGAATATTATAGTTAAACCGTGACATTAACCTCCGGAAAAGATAGATATTGATGGATTCGTCATCTACGTAAAGAATAGTTGTTTGATTTTCCATCGTTCGTGTTTTACTTTCCTAACTGCAAAAGATTTAATTTAAGCAACACCTTGTTGAAATCGTTCTCTTTTACCGGCTTTGTAATATACTCATCAAGGCCCTGGGAAATATACTTTTCTCTGTCGCCCTCAAAAGCATTAGCGCTAAGTCCAACAATTGGTGGAAGTTCGTGGTATTTGGCTCTCAGGTGTTTGGTTGCCGTAATACCATCCATTTCAGGCATTTGTATATCCATGAGAATCAAATCATAGGTGCTGGGCGTGAAAAGCTTAAGGGCTTCAACCCCGTTGGATGCCACAACCACGGTGTGACCCATTGCATTGAGCATAAGGGTAATAACCTTTTGCGTGATGACTTTGTCTTCCACCAGAAGCACGCTGAGGGATAAATTGTTATTCATTTCTTTGATGGCAACAGACTTTCTGTCTGCTTTTTCAGGAATCTCCACCACCCGGGCAGAGAAAGTAAACCAGAAACAGCTTCCCTTCCCTGGTTGGCTGTTGACTCCAATTTGCCCGCCAAGCAGGTTGGTAAGTTCTTTGCATATGGCCAGCCCAAGCCCTGTTCCTTCCATGTTGCCCCGGGCCGTTTTTCCTGTCTGGTAAAAGGGTGTGAATAGTTTGTTCTGATCTTCAGCACTGATACCCGATCCTGTATCGCAAATTGAGACTTTGATTATTACCTTGCTTTTTTGTTCTGTTATTTTTCTTGCCTCTTTTTCTTCCAACTCGATTTTCAGGGTAATGTTTCCCTGATTGGTAAACTTTACCGCGTTGGAAACCAGGTTTTTTATTATCTGGCTCACACGCGACTGATCCGCAATAACATAATCCGGCAAATGTTCATCCGCGTGGGTTATAAACTCAACCCCCGAAGCAAGCAAAGGAGTAAAAAGTTTAACGGGCTGTATTAATAAATCTTTAAGAGGAAATACACATTCTTTCAACTGCAATTTGCCCGCTTCAATTTTAGATATATCCAGAATCATATTAATAGTATCCCGCAGGTTTTCTCCGGCCATATTCAGTGCATCAACGTATTCGCGGGCTGTAGTGTCGAGATCCATTCTTTTCAGCATGGATGCCATACCCATAATTCCGGTAAGAGGAGTTCGTATTTCATGACTCATATTGGCAAGAAAATTTTGCTTAAACTGCGCAGATTTACGTGCCACTGCCACTTCCTGTTCCAGCATGAGTTCTCTCTGCTTTTTAGATTCCTTCTCCGCCTTGATTCTCTCATAACGGAAGTAAAGCCACAGGCCGGCTAATATCAATACCAGTAAATACAGGGCATATGCCCACCAGGTTAACCACCAGGGAGCTCTGACCAGAAAACTGAAATCAAGTTCTTCACTGATATATCCCTCACTGTTTATAGCCCTAAGCTTAAACTTATATTTGCCGGGTGATAAGTTCCCGTAGCTCACATCGGTTCGATATCCTGGCATGCTCCATTGTGCATCCAAACCTTCAAGCATGTATTGGTATCTTATCTTTTTCACCATATGGGTTGTAATTCCCACGAAGCTGAAAGAAATAAAATTATTGTTGTGAGCAAGGCTCAGATTTTGGGGCAAGCCATACCAGGGTGAAACGCCGTCGAAATCAAGACTCTTCACCTTTACCCCGTTGGCCAGGGTAAAAAGAGTATCATCTGCACTGAGCAGGACGGGCCAGGGCACCGACTCATTATATAAACCAACACTGGTTAGTTGCACCCTGGGAGCCAGCGTATCAGGGCTGTCGCCTTCAGGGAAATAAACGGTTAGTAAATCATTGGCGCCTACCCAGATATTTCCTGCATCATCTTCTAATATAGTTCGGGAATTGCAGCCTATACCAATAAAACCTTCATCCTGGGTGTAGTTTTTTATATAAAGTCTTATTCTTCTGTCACTGGAGGGCAATGTACCGTTTTCGGCATGAAACAGTAAGCGCGCCAGCCCCATGCGTGTTCCAAACCACATATAACCATCCTTATCTTCCAGCACCGAGTAAACCACTTCGCTGATGAGTCCTTCCGGGGTGGAAAACACTTTGTATTCCTGTCCGTTAAACCATACAACTCCATGCCCGTTGGTGGCCATCCAGAGGTTTCCCTGGCTGTCGAAGGTCATGTCGAGGATATTATTAAAAGGCAACCCACCCTCTTCGTTGTAATGGGTAAAAGAAACACCATCATAGCGTGCTATCCCTGCAGTACCGGTTCCTATCCAGATGTTCCCAAAAGAATCTTCTGTAACCACGCGGGTATCATTGGCATGCAAGCCATGCTCTTCGGTAAAGTGCGTAAACTGCTTACCATCGTATTTAACCAAACCACTGTATCGGGTTGTAAACCAAAGGTTTTCACGGCTGTCTGTAAACATGGAAAGGATCAGATCGTCCGGGAAACCCGAAGATTCGTCAAAGTGCCAGAAATAATTTCCGTCGAACATATTCACCCCTCCACCCGTGGTGGCAATCCAGAAATTTCCCTGGCTATCCTCCAGCACCCCGGAAACCCGGTTGGAACTTAAGCCATGATCTGTATTGTAATTCAAGAAATAGCTGCCATTATAACGAAAGACACCTCCCCTGTTGGTGCCCAGCCACAAATCACCCTGCTGATCCTGGTAAATGCTACGCACGAAGCTGTCTCTCAGCCCCTGTTTTTCACCGTAATGCCTGAAAAGATTTCCGTTATATTGTCCTAAACCTCCCCCGTAAGTGCCAAACCAAATTTTCCCGAAAACATCTTCAAAAATATGGGTTATAAAAGTATTGGTAAGGCCCTGTTCTTCACCAAAAAGCACAAACCCGGAATCAGTAAGTTTTACCAATCCTTTGGTTCGGGTTCCCACCCAAATATTGCCTTGCCGGTCCTGAAGGATTGCATTGGTGTAATTATCGGCAAATCCGATTTCTTCGTTGTAATGGTAGAAAGCAACACCATCAAAACGACACACCCCTCCACCGTCAGAGGCCAACCACAAATGGTTTTTATCATCCAGCATTAATGCCACAATATTATTGTGTATGAGTCCGTGGGCTACCGTATAGGTATAAAAAGTTTCTCCATCAAACATTGAAACACCTCCTTCCCTGGTTCCGAACCACATATTCCCGTCGGCATCTTCCAATATGGTATATATTACATGCTCACCCAGTCCGTTTTCGGGAGTATAGCTGGTAATAACTTCTCCGTCGTATCTGCTTACCCCTGCGTAGGTACCTATCCAAATGCTTCCGTCGCTGCTTTCAAAAAAAGACTCTACTCTGTTATCTGTAAGCCCGCCCTGAGTATCATAAACGTAAAAATGCATCCCGTCATATTTTATGGCACCTCCGGAACGCGTGCCCAGCCATACATTACCTGACTTATCGGTCATGACGGCAAGGATGTGATTTTCCCACAAGCCTTCTCTTGCAGAGTAATGATAAAAATTAACCCCATCATAACGAATAGCACCTCCGCCATAAGTTCCCATCCATAGGTTGCCGGCTTTATCCTGTGCAATGGCACTGATATCATCATGCTGCAATCCCTGGATGCGGTTAAAAAAGCTGAAACTGTAAGGGTTATTCAAAGGGGAATAGGCATCTTTGGCAGAAACCACTTCCGGGAAACCCGCCTCTTCCCTGCGAGGCTGCGCCGGCTGAATACCGGGCAGGGGAATCCCGTTTTTGCCCGGGCTAATACCCTGTGGAATGACCGCCTCAACCTTTAAAGGTTCAGAAATGTCAAATGCATAAGTGCGGGAAGGAATTTGCAACGGAGCACTCACTGCCACGCGTCGGGGATTCTCCAGGGAGAAAGGTACCGGTTTTTTTACCTTTGAGGTATCAACCGACAATGGATTTACTACCCCACCGGGTAATTCAGAAAAATCATATCCTGCAGTTTCAGGCGACGGAGGCGAGCATGCCTTTACCACCAAAAATACCAGAATAATTAAGATATGATTTTTCATAATAAGGGTGTTTTCAGCATACTTTACTGATATGAATTCGTCAGGTAAGTTATCCTGTTATTCTTTTGCTGCAAGTGGCACAGCGGCCAGATTCCTTTTACAGAGTTTTCCTCAAAACCCTAAATTAATATATTTTCGAATCATCCCTATAATAATTTCTTATTTTTCGGCTAAATACTGCTTTTTGAAGAAATAATTACCGTCTGAATGGGACTAATCAAAATATCTTATCAACAGCGGATGGCAAAAAGAGTATTCCTCCCGTGTCCAATAGGGGCCCATCATACAACTCAATACATTCCAGACCCTGCTGCTGCAGAACAGCTTTTACTTGTTCGCCCCCGGGCAAATATTGCAGACTTCCACAAACAAAAAAATACTTCTGAAAAATACCACAACATCCTCCGAAGAATCCATGAGAAAAACCTTGCAGTAAAATACTTTCAGGATTTACGTACAAAACAGGAATTTCCAGTTTCAAAAGCGCCTGCTCAATCCCTTTATCAGAGGTAAAAACTACTCCACCAGCTGCAATGGCATTACAGCGGGCATAGGCCTGATTGCAATGAATGAAACGGGAATGCGCGCCAAGTATTTCCTCACTCCCCACGTTTTTGTTGTGGATAATCCCATATGCCGTATATAAGGCATTGTAGGCTGCGGTGCCGGGATAGGTACCGCTGAGATTTTTAATTCCTGTTCGGAAGGCAACTCCTCTTTCCCTGAGCTTTGCCACATATTTATCGGGAAGCTGGGGAGCAATCACGCATTCACCGGGCTGCTGAAAAATAAAAATATCAGGATGCCCCGATATGGCTTCATATACAATGTTATGGGTTTGTAACTCTACCACCTCACCAAAGTTGGTCAGATTCCTTTTGGCCTCAGGTGGTGCTTTTTTATCAATAAATATTAATACTGAAGTCATATTTTTCTATGTCAGTGTGAGAAATAAAAACAACCCGCTGAAATTTCTCTGCCAGCCATTTTTTATTGGCTGCTTTATGCCCGATGGCGGCATTGAGCTGAGAAGGATGCACCTGTAATTCAACTGTATTGCCCTTGCCCGAAAGTGCCTTTTCTATGCGGTGTTTCCAAACCTTTGTCATCACCAGCTCTCCGAAGGCCGGGTGAAATGGACCTGCAAGCAAGCTGCCCCCGTCATAAAAAGTTTCTGAAGGATGCAACCCCATGCGCAACACGTTCACCCCGGCCTCATTAAACAAAACAAAAAGCTCGGCACATAGCCCGGTAGCCTCTTCAAGGGTCTGGGGGTGATATTTCCCCTGTCGGTAAAGATAGGCCAAATCTGTATCTTCAATAACCAATGTGGGATATATGCGCACTGTATCGGCTCCCAGAGAAATTATTTTGTGTGCTGTTGTAAGTGATTTTTCTGTTGTATCGCCGGGAAGGCCGGTCATCATTTGCAAACCGGTTTCAAACCCCGCCTCCCTTATTATTTTTGTTGCCTGCACCACATCTTCCACTTTATGTCCCCTTCCAGCCATGGCCAAAACCTCCTCATCCAGCGACTGGGCTCCCAGCTCAATGGCTCTTACTCTTTTCTTCTTCAGGTTATGGAGGATGGATGCTGAAATATAATCAGGCCGTGTGGACAGCCTGATGCCCTGTATCAAGCCACTATCAATATAATTCTGCACCAGGTCCAGGTAAATATTTTGCTGCTCCATTGCAAGGCCTGTAAAACTTCCTCCGAAAAAGGCTACTTCCACGGTTCGGCCTTCGGTGGGCAGGGTAAGCAAATGATCTTCAATTATGTTGATTACCTGCCCCGGATCCGGGGGAGCGCATCTGCCCGAAATATTATACTGATTGCAATACACGCAACGAAAGGGGCAGGCAAGTTCGGGGATAAAAACAGGAATATTGAAGTGTGGTCTTTTCATTTTATGGTATCAGCCAAATCACAAAACTAATTAAAATTAAGGCTTAGGCATGGGGTTTTGCAGCAGGCATTTTTATATATTTTATCTTTGCGCCAAAATTATAAACATGGAATTACGCATAGGAGAAATTGCCGCCCTGGGTACTGCCTTCTGCTGGACCATTACGGCCCTGGCTTTTGAAACAGCAAGCCGCAAGGTGGGTAGCGTGGCTGTAAATATTATCCGATTGGTAATGGCCCTTGTGCTGTTAAGTATTTTCTCCTATTTCCACCGGGGATTGTTTTTTCCTACAGATGCTTCCATGTATTCCTGGTACTGGCTGATTTTGTC
>SLOR01000375.1 GCA_007132395.1 Bacteroidales bacterium | reverse complement strand
GTACCGAGGGTTCGTCGGCCAGGTAGATTGCATTGCCCTCCCCTTCTGATTTTCCCATTTTTGTGCTGCCGTCCAGCCCGGGAATCTTGATGAGGTCACCGCCAAAATTGAAGGCATAGGGCTCAGGGAAATAGTCGGTTTTATAAAGTCTGTTGAACCGGTTTCCGAAGCTACGGGCCATTTCCAGGTGCTGCTCCTGGTCTTTCCCCACAGGTACCTTAGTGGCACGATGTATAAGAATATCAGCGGCCATAAGTACAGGGTAGGTCAGCAAACCTGCGTTAATATTTTCCGGCTGCTTCCTGGCTTTATCCTTGAATGTGGTACAGCGTTCAAGTTCACCCATATATGCATTCATGGCCAGCAACAGGTATAGCTCGGCCACCTCGGGCACATCGCTCTGAATATAGAGGGTAGCCACCTCGGGGTCGATACCCGCGGCAAGATATTCTACCAAAACCTGCCTCACATTCTGATGCAAATCTTCAGGAGTGGGATGGGTGGTGAGAGAATGATAATCGGCAATAAAAAAGTAGCAGCGATGTTCGTGCTGCATTTTAATGAAATTTTTGATGGCACCGAAATAGTTGCCCAGGTGGAGGTTTCCGGTTGATCTGATACCACTAAGAACTGTTTCCATTGATAATAAACAAAAAGTTAAAGTTAAATTGGTTTGTAGTTAAATTAAGGGTTTACTCAAGGTATGTTTTAATATCCTTCACATTGAGTTGCAGGGTGCGTGTTCCATTCCATTCATTTTCCTCAATCTGGTAAACAATATCGAAATATTTGCCCCAGTTCACGGCATCAAAATGGCCGGCTTGCTGAAAAGCAATGGCATTAAAACTGATGCCGGGCGAATCAGGATGACTGACGATCATCTTCAGGTGTTTTTGCCCCACGATACGGGCAGAGTTTTTATCAATCACCCCCCGGGTTATAAATACCGGATTCATATTTCCGGGTCCGTGGGGCGCAAATTGCTTGAGTACGCGAAAAAATTTGGGCGTAATTTGCGAAAGCTTCAGCTCTCCGTCGATTTCTATCTCCGGCACGAGCATCCTTTCAGTAATGGTCTTTTCCACGGTATTTTCAAATGCCTGGCGGAATTTATCCAGATTTTCGGGTTTCATGCTCAGCCCTGCGGCATATTTATGCCCCCCAAAATGCTCCAGGTGCTCACTGCAGGCGTCAATGGCATCATACACATCAAAGTCCTTTACCGAACGTGCCGAGCCTGTAATTACCCCGTTAGATTCGGTAAGAATAACCGTGGGCCTGTAGTAAGACTCGGTGAGCCTAGAGGCCACGATGCCGATAACCCCCTTATGCCAGTCGGGGCTGAAAAGCACAGTGGATTTACTCCGTTGCAGCTCCGGGTTTGAATCGATCATCTCCAGTGCCTGCTTGGTAATTTCTGTATCCAGGCTTCTTCGCTCGGTATTGTTATTATTGATATTTTCGCTAAGGATATGGGTTTCTCCCATTCTTTCGCATAGAAGCAGCTCCACTGCGGCCTGTCCACTTTCAATACGCCCCGCTGCATTGATGCGCGGGCCAATGAGGAATACTGCGTCGCTGATTGTAATTTCGCGTGTAAACACCGAACGATCGCAGGCATGCCCCTTTCGGATAATATTGCTGTAGAACAGTATGGATTCAAAGCCCGGGCGGGGGTCAAAATTCAGCCGCTGCAAACCAACGTAGGCAAGGATTCGGTTTTCGCCTGTAATGGGCACAATATCAGCTGCAATACTTACTGCCACCAAATCCAGTAATTTTTCAAGTTCATCGGAAGGCAGGCGGTTTTTCTGATAGTATGCCTGTGCCAGTTTAAATCCAAGCCCACAGCCCGACAATTCCTTGTAAGGGTATGGGCAGTCGTCTCTTTTGGGATCAACCACTGCCACTGCCTCAGGGAGTTCTTCGCCCGGCCTGTGGTGATCGCAAATAATAAAATCAACGCCCCTCTCCTTCGCGTAGCTTATCTGCCGCAAGGCTTTAATACCGCAATCCAGAGCGATAATAAGCTTTACATCATTTTCCACGGCCTGGTCAATCCCGGCAAGGGAAATGCCATAGCCCTCCTTATAACGGTCGGGGATATAGAATTCAATTTCTTTATGAAAGTCTTTTAAAAAGGCATAGGTAAGTGCAACGGCTGTGGTGCCGTCAACATCATAATCGCCGTACACCATAATCTTTTCGCCCTTTTCAATGGCCTGCTCAATGCGAGCCACGGCCTTGTCCATATCCTTGATCAAAAACGGATCGTGAAGGTTATCAAGGGATGGGCGGAAAAAATCTTTGGCTTCAGGAAAACTGGTAACACCTCTTTGTACCAGCAAACTTGCAAGTATTGGGTCAATTGTCAGAGACTCTGACAATTTCTTTATTATATCTTCATTCTTCAGTTCATTTACTACCCATCTTTTTTCCATTATTCTTTTAGTTTTGGTAAAGATAATAAATCCCTGCCAATTAGGATTCGCTATTAAACCCGTTGGGGTAGCAAAGGTTTGGTGGACAGGAAACTAAAAATAGCAGAAAAAAGAATGATCGGAAATTACTGGAATTTCCGAATACCTTTCAAAGGGAAATTAAGAAATTTGTTATTCGGTAAGCACTACAATTTTATTGTCTTTAACCTCCACGATGCCGGGGTTCACTTCAAGATAAAACTTGTTTCGCCCTTCATCAATGATTTTAAGCTGGCCCTTCTCAATACGTGCAATGATGGGTGCGTGGTTATGCAGAATTTCAAAAGACCCCATGCTACCGGGTAGCTGCACCAGCACAACTTCTCCCTCATAGATAAATTTTTCGGGCGACAGAACTTTGAGTACCATGATTTTTAGTTTTTAGCAGACTCTTCCAGGATGGCTTTCCCCTTTTCGATGGCTTGCTCAATAGAGCCCACAAGGTTAAAGGACGCCTCCGGATATTCATCTACATCCCCGTTCATAATCATTTTAAAGCCCTTAATGGTATCCTCAATGGGGACAAATGCACCCTGCAGGCCGGTATATTGCTCTGCCACAAAAAACGGCTGAGAAAGGAATCTTTGTACCCTTCTTGCCCGGCTAACAATCAGCCTGTCCTCTTCAGAAAGTTCATCCATACCCAGAATGGCAATAATATCCTGCAGCTCCTTGTAGCGCTGTAAGAGCATTTTTACCTCTTTGGCAACGTTATAGTGCTCTTCTCCCACCGTTTCCGGGGTAAGAAGGCGTGAAGTAGAATCAAGGGGATCTACAGCGGGGTAAATACCCAGCTCAAAAATCTTTCGACTCAATACGGTGGTGGCATCAAGGTGCGAGAAGGTTGTTGCCGGGGCCGGGTCGGTAAGGTCATCGGCCGGCACATATACTGCCTGCACTGAAGTAATGGAGCCACGCTGGGTGGAAGTAATACGTTCCTGCATCAACCCCATCTCTGTTGCCAATGTAGGCTGGTACCCCACGGCCGAAGGCATACGCCCCAGCAAGGCAGAAACTTCGGAACCCGCCTGGGTAAATCGAAAGATATTATCAATAAAGAACAAGATATCTGATCCGGAAGCTTCATCATCGCCATCTCTGAAATACTCTGCTACCGCCAGCCCCGACAAAGCTACCCGTGCACGTGCCCCGGGAGGCTCATTCATCTGTCCGAAAATAAGGGTTGCCTGCGATTGTGACAACTCATCAAGGTTCACCTTGCTCAAATCCCAGTGTCCTTCTTCCATAGATTTTTTAAACTCCTCACCGTAACGGATAACGCCTGACTCTATCATTTCCCGTAGCAAATCATTTCCTTCACGGGTTCTTTCACCCACCCCGGCAAATACACTCGTACCCTGGTAGCCTTTGGCAATATTGTTAATCAACTCCATGATAAGTACGGTTTTACCCACACCGGCACCTCCGAAGAGGCCAATTTTTCCGCCTTTGGGATAGGGGGCAAGCAGGTCAATAACCTTAATACCTGTATATAATATTTCGGTGTTTGATTTCAGGTGTTCAAACTTAGGGGCATCGCTATGTATATTATAGCGCTTGGCGGTTTTTGAAGGGCCCAATCCATCAATGGGCTCGCCAATAACATTGAAAAGTCTTCCTCTGATTTCCTGCCCGGCAGGCATGGTAATAGGGCCACCGGTAGAAACTACGTCCATGCCTCTGTAGAGGCCGTCGGTAGAGTCCATTGCAACGGTCCTTACGGTGTCCTCTCCCATGTGTTGCTGGCACTCCAGTACGATTTTTACTCCACTATCGTTGGTTACTTCCATCGCATCATAAATGGAGGGCAGCTTGTCGGTATTTTCAAAAGAAACATCCACCACAGGACCTATTACCTGCGATATCTTTCCGAGAATTTTTTCCATGTACCTTGGTTTTGAAGATTAAAGCAAAAATTATTTTTGCCAGCAACAATATTAATAAAATTAAAACACTTGATACCTCGTATTTCACGTAAATTTTTCCATGGCGAAAAATGTTGTCTTTAAACATCTTAGAGCCCGGCGGTCAAATTTGTTGAAGAGTATTGGGCAAAATATTTAGTTTTGCATCTTGTGACAGAAGCCCATAGCATTGTAAACGCTAAAGCCATCGACCTTGCAAACTTATTATGACATTCAGCAAATCGACCCGGATAAATTCGCTGCCATAGCAGCAGGGGCTTTCTTTCAGTTCAACAAGAATTGCCTGCAGGATGCCCGCCGGCTTATCCGCAACAACCAGCCAGTGTTATTTGTGGATGTTTTCCCGGCCCATTCCATGGCAGAACTTAAGCTTTTGCTTTCTGCCAGTGAACGACAAATGATGATGGCAGATTTGGGCGCTGATGCCTACATCGCCCTGTCATTGGAAGATTTCGTACAGTTTTTGGGCAACCTGAGCGCCAGGACCCCCTCGTCAGAGCAAAAGCTAACACTTTTATGCGGACTGAGCCCCGGCAAAATACACCCCGTTCATGCGCAGGAATTTATTTCTTCGGCATTCCGGCAGGGGGTTGACTTCCGGTGGCATACCACTTTGGGCTATTACTATCCGCTTACGGGGAAGGTGGTTTACGGCAACCAGATTGGCAGAAAAATGGGCTTTCCTACAGCCAATCTAAGACCCGATGACCCTTCTAAAATCATACCTCCACTGGGAGTATATGCCGGATGGGTGCAAATTGGCGATAAACATCACGCTTCCATGATTAATATAGGCATCAGACCCACCCTCGACCTGGAGAATGTAACCATTGAGGCCCATATTTTTAACTTCAACGAAAACATCTACAACGCCACCCTTACACTACATTTTTTACAACGCATCCGCAACGAAATGAAGTTCCCCTCGCTGGATGACCTTAAAACCCAATTAAAGCAGGATCGGGAAACCACGCTTCAAATACTTGATAGGCACAAGGGTATGCGCCCCAATATAAATTTTATCTTTCACCAATAGTGCTCAGGCAAGAAAGGGTGCAGGTGACACTTTCAAATTAATTACAATCAAATAAAATTAATTCCTAAATTTATTGCATGGGAAATACTTTTAGAAATATCCTTTTCCTTGTTGTATTGATTCTGATGGGATTATTTGTATGGTTCTTCTTCAGGATAGTGCTTTATTTGCTTATCTCCGTAGTGTTGTCTTTGCTGGGGCAGCCCATCGTGGAGTTTCTGCATCGCATGCACATTGGTAAAGTAAAGCTACCCCTGGGTGTTTGCGCATTTATTACGCTGATAGTGATGATTGGCCTGTTCGCAGGCATAGTATCTTTTTTCTTCCCCCTGCTGGCCACCCAGGCAGCATTTATTTCTGACCTGGATGTGGGAGGCATTACGCGCAGCCTGGAAGACCCCCTTATGCGCCTTGAAATGTCCTTAAGAGAATGGACCTTGCTTGCACCCGAACAAACCATCGGAGGTAAAATTGTATCGGAACTCGTGGCCATTGCCACTTTCGACAGGTTTTCAATAATTTTTAACTCGGTGGTAAATTTTGTGGTAGAAGTGTTTTTCGGATTTTTGGCCATCAGCTTCATCACCTTTTTCTTCATGAAGGAAAAGCATCTTTTTTCCAACATCATCGTGTTTTTCACTCCACAGCCCCACAAAGAGGAGGCCCGTGAAATTTTTGCCGAAAGCAAGGTACTGCTCAGGAGGTATTTCCTGGGGCTGATTACAGATCTAACCTGTGTGTTTCTCCTTATCAGTTTTTCCATGTGGGTCATTGGATTGCCCAATGCACTGGTAATAGGATTTTTTGCGGGCATTCTGAACATAATACCCTACGTAGGCCCCATCATTGCCACATTTATCGGCGTTTTCCTGGGCATTTCCGTTAACCTGCACCTGGAGTTTTACACCCAGATGCTCCCCCTTATGCTAAGCATCATCGCCGCTTTTATTATTGTAAACACCATAGATATTGGGGTTTTACAACCTATGATATATTCCAAAAGTGTAAAGGCACATCCTTTGGAAATTTTCGTGGTTTTCATGATTGCAGGTATGATAGCAGGGGTTTTCGGGATGATTATCGCAATCCCCACCTATAGTGTCATACGCATTTTTGTGAGGCAGTTTTCTTCCAAATCCAAAATGGTTAAAGCCCTCAGAGATGAATTTAACAGCGTGTGATTTTTCGTTTTACTATTGACTCATTAAATGATTTTTCGTTATAGACCCTTCTTTTCCGATCGTATTCGCCTGCTCTCAAGGCTTTCTTTAAAACGGGTCGTAAACTATCTGAAGATAATTACCTCCTACAATCTTTCCCGTTTAATGTCAACGGTTTTGGTTTGGGGAGGTCCCTTTGCGCTGCATTTCGAAACTTCTGCAATTTGCAATCTCAGATGCCCGGAATGCATTGCCGGCCAGGGTAAGCTGAAAAGAACCCAAAAACTGACTGACCCTGAAATGGTAAAGGAAAAGCTTATCGAACACGGCAAACCTGCATTTTACAGCAACTTATATTTCCAGGGAGAGCCTTTTCTGCATCCAAAACTGGCAAGCATTATTGCACTGGTGCATACACACGGGCTTTATACAGTTATCTCCACCAACGGCCATTTTCTCAGCCGGCAAAACTGTCGCATGCTGATTGAAAGTGGCCTGGACCGACTCATTGTTTCCCTGGATGGCCCCGACAGTGAATCATACAGTCAATACCGCGTAAATGGCGATTTTGAAAAAGTTGTGGCAGGAATTAAATGTCTGGTGGAAACCCGCGAAAAGATGAATACCAGACATCCCCTTGTGGTGGTGCAACAATTGGTAAACAAGACCAATGAGAACCGACTAAAAGAGACATTCGCACTGGTGAAAAGTACCGGCGCAGACGTGCTCGAGTTGAAAAGTATGCAGATTTATACTGAAGAGGGGAGGCATACTCTGGCGCCTGCTGGGGAAAAGTTCAACAGGTACAAAGGTAAAAAACAAGCTAATGAAAAGGGATGTTTTCGTTTGTGGAGCAATGCGGTTTTCTCCAGCGATGGCCAAATGATTCTTTGCTGCTACGACAAGATTCCCGGCTATAATACCGACGGGGGTACAGAAAATAAAAGTAATGCATGGAAATCAGCCAGGATGAATGCTTTTCGCAGAAGATTGCTGATTGGGGAAAACCTTCCCGAAATTTGTCAAAATTGCAACAGGTAAATTTTCCGGGGACTTTTTGGCAATAAAAAGAGGCTGTCTCAATTGCCGGATCTTGTATGGACGCTGAGCTTGTCGAAGCGGGTATCTGATTAATAATCAGGTGTCGTTTCGACAGCTGGTATGGTGAGTTTACTGAACCACTCAACGACCGGTTGGCATTTTTGGGACAGCCTCTTCGCTTATATGGTCATGATATCTTCTTCTTTGGCATCAACCAGCTTGTCTACTTTCTGCGTGTAGTTTTTTGTAAGCTCCTCTATGTCGCTTTCCATCCTTTTTACCTCATCTTCAGGCGTACCTTCCTTCTCGAGTTTCTTGCCTGCGTCAATGGCTTCTCTGCGTGCATTGCGGATACTCACTTTACAGTTTTCTGCCTCAGCCCTGGCTTTTTTCACCAAATCTTTCCTACGCTCTTCCGTAAGTGGCGGAACAACAATACGCACAATGGTTCCGTCATTTTGGGGATTGAATCCAAGGTTGGCGGACATGATGGCTTTTTCTATGGGGCCAAGCATATTTTTCTCCCAGGGCTGCACCACGATAGAGCGTGGGTCGGGGGTGTTGACATTGGACACCTGCGATAGCGGAGTCATGGTACCGTAATAGTCCACTTTAACACTATCAAGCATCTGTGGGTTTGCCTTTCCGGCCCTTATCTTAACAAGTTCTCGCTCAAGGTGTTTAATGGAATTTTCCATTTTTTCCTCAGCCTCATCGTATAAAAAGACAGTTTCTTCACTCATAACAAGCTTGCTTTCGGGTTAAAAGTTATTAATGCGCTACAAAAATAATCTTTTTGCAACAAGATTAGCAACTATACCAAATTTTTCACTACGGTGCCGTTGGGCTTGCCATCAATGATAATTTCCTTCAGATTACCCGCAGCATTTACATCAAAAACGATGATGGGGATATCATTTTCCTTGCACAGAGTAAAGGCGGTTAAATCCATAATTTTCAGGTTTTTCTCATAAGCCATATCGAATGAGATTTCAGAAAACCTGGTGGCCGTGGGGTCCTTTTCCGGATCTGCAGTATAAACTCCATCCACCCTGGTTCCTTTAAGTAATACATCGGCTTTAATTTCAACAGCCCTTAAGGCTGCAGCCGAATCCGTTGTAAAGAATGGATTTCCTGTACCTCCTGCCATGATTACCACGTGTCCGTTTTCAAGATGCTGCACGGCCTTACGACGACACATGCGCTCACACAGAGGGTCGATGGCTACTCCTGAAAGAACAACGGAAGGTATTCCGGTATTTTCCAATGCCGATTGCAGTGCCAGGGAGTTGATTACTGTGGCAAGCATACCCATGTAGTCGCCCTGCACACGGTCGAAGCCCTTTTCGCTTCCGGAAACACCACGGAAAATATTTCCGCCGCCCAGTACAATACCTACCTGTACCCCCTGATGATAAACCGAGGCAATTTCTGCAACATATGCATTTAATACTGCAGCATCGATACCGTGCCCTGAGGCAGATGCCAGAGATTCGCCACTTAATTTGAGAAGTATCCTTTTATAAGATGTCATACAATAAATTTTTTGAATACAAGAATGCAAGTTAATTGTTTTTTCATAATCCCGCTTCAAAATACGCAGAAACAGGAGATTACCCAAATGCTGTTACATAAAAAAAGGGGCTTCAGGGCCCCTTTTTCGTAGAATAAGATATATGTTACGCCAAGGCGTATCTTTTAAAGTCAATAACCGTAAGGTCTTTATCATATCCGGCAAGCATTTGCTGAACATTTTTCTTTCCGTCCTTGATAAAATCCTGGCTAAGTAAGGTGCTTTCCTTGAAAAACTTATTGAGTTTACCCATGGCAATTTTCTCAAGCAATTCTTCAGCTTTACCTTCCTGGCGCGCTTGATCTTTACCAATTTCGATTTCTCTTTGCTTAAGCTCTTCAGAAACACCGCTTTGATCCAGAGCAACAGGTGCCATGGCTGCAATTTGCATAACCACGTCTTTACCTGCAGTTTCAATATCAGCGATGTCGGCTTTGTTAAATGCAGCAACTGATGCTACGCGGTTACCGGGGTGAATGTAAGCAAAAGTAATTTCACCATTTATGATTTCAAATTTTGCCAGGTCAAGCTTTTCACCGGTTTTACCAATCATATCAATAACATGCTCTTGAATTTTTCTGCCATCAAGACTTAAGGCGTTGAGCTCTTCAACACTTTTACATCCGTTGTTCAAACCTGCGTCAAGCAATTTATTGGTAAAATCAATCATTTCCTGATTTTTGGCCACAAAGTCTGTTTCGCAGTTGAGCATGATGATGGCAGCAACCTTCTGGTCAGCAGAAGTTTTGGCTAACACAACACCTTCATTGGCTTCACGATCTGCACGGTTACTTGCAAGTTTTTGTCCTTTTTTGCGAAGGATATCAATAGCCTTTTCGAAGTCACCTTCCGCTTCAACCAGTGCTTTTTTGCAGTCCATCATACCTGCACCGGTTTGTTTACGTAGTTGATTAACTTCAGCAGCAGTAATATTTGCCATAATGAATAGTCAATTAAGGATTAATAGATAATTTATTTTCTGGGTCTTCTGGCAGGAGCCCCTTTGGGTGCCTTTGCAGTTTTTTTCATTGTATCTGCATCCTCCTCCTCTTTGTTCTTCAGCTTTTTGGCTTTGTTTTTGGCTGCCTCTTTTTCATCCTCGTCCATATCTTCCATTTCTTCTACAGACTTGGCCTTTGCTTCAGCTTCTTCCATTTCAGCATCTCTTTCTTCCTCGTCGGCTTTATCTTTCTCCAGTTTTCTCTCTGTCAGACCTTCCTGAACGGCTTCAATCATAGATTTGAGAATAATGGAAATAGACTTTGATGCATCATCGTTGGCAGGAATGGGGAAATCTACCAGATTGGGATCAGAGTTGGTATCTACAATCGCAAAAGTGGGTATATTGAGTTTTTGCGCTTCTGCAACGGCAATATGCTCTTTCATAATATCCACGATAAAAACGGCTGCTGGAAGTCGCGACAAGTCGGCGATAGAACCGAATTGTTTTTCCAGTTTGGCTCTTTCACGGGTAACCTGCAGTCTCTCTTTTTTAGAGATATTTTCGAAGGTGCCGTCGGTTGACATTTTGTCAATGGCTGACATTTTTTTCACCGCTTTGCGAATGGTGGCAAAGTTGGTAAGCATGCCTCCAGGCCACCTCTCGGTAACGTAGGGCATATTAACTTGTTTTACCTGTTGGGCTACAACTTCTTTTGCTTGCTTTTTTGTGGCGACAAAAAGGATTTTCTTGCCCGATTTGGCGATTTGCTTTAAAGCAGCAGCGGCTTCATCTACTTTGGCAATGGTTTTATTCAAATCGATAATATGAATACCATTTCTTTCCATGAAGATATAAGGAGCCATATTGGGGTTCCACTTGCGCTTCAAGTGACCGAAGTGTACTCCGGCATCTAAGAGTTCGTTATAATTCGTTCTTGCCATGCTAATAATAATTTTCCAAAAAATGAAATTAACGTTTGCTGAATTGGAATTTCTTCCTTGCCTTCTTCTGGCCGGGCTTCTTACGCTCAACCATCCTGGGGTCACGTCTCAGCAGGCCTTTGGCCTTTAAAGCGGGGCGCCATTCGGCATTTATTTCAATCAGAGCTCTTGAAATGGCCAACCTCAGTGCTTCAGCCTGTCCTTTGATACCACCACCGTCAAGATTTACCTTCAGGTCATATTTGCCCAGGTTTCCGGTAATCTCGAAGGGTTGATTCACAACATACTGCAATATACCTGTGGGGAAATAGGTTTTCAAATCTCTTTTATTGATGCTGATCTGGCCATTACCGGGCTTCATGTAAACCCTTGCTACAGCCGTTTTTCTTCTTCCTATAGTGTTGATAACTTCCATGCTTACTTAATTGTATTAAGGTTGATTTTCTTGGGTTGCTGAGCCTGATGTGGATGCTCACTCCCTGCATAAATATGAACATTACCCATAATAGCGCGTCCCAGACGATTCTTGGGAAGCATTCCCTTTACGGCTTTGCGGATTACCTCGGTGGGGTTTTTTTCCAGCATTTGTTTTACGCTGGTAAAACGTTGCCCGCCAGGGTAACCTGTGTGGCGAACATATTCCTTCTGGTCTATCTTATTGCCACTGAGTTGAATTTTTTCAGCATTAATAATGATGATGTTATCACCGCAGTCAACGTGAGGGGTAAAGTTTACCTTGTATTTTCCGCGTACAATCTTGGCTACCTTGCTTGCAAGCCGGCCTAAAATTTCATTTTCTGCATCAACCAGTACCCACTCCTTATTGACTGAGTCCTTGTTGGCAGATATAGTCTTGTAGCTTGTTGTATTCATTGCTCGCTTAATTTGCTGTAATTGATTTTTTTATAACACGAAATCCCCTCCACTAAAAGGGGGTGCAAAACTAAAACTAATTTTTAATTCGGGCAAATTTATTAACAACTAATTGTTAATAAATTTTTTTATAGGGTATTGACAAAACGGTCTAATTTTTCAGGCTGCAAAGATAGGAATTATTTCTTTTTGTTTTTCAACATTTTGTAAAAAATCATCTGAGAAACACAAGGTCATCTTTCATATATATTTAATGCTGAGAAGCGATAAAAAAACACCAAAAGTGTATTTTTGCAACGGTATTGTCTATTATTTTGTAATAAATCCCTTTTCTAAAAGTTATTCAGGGGCATATAAATGAAACAAACCCCTTCAAACCTTAAGCTATGGCTCATAAATCCTTTATAGTTACTGTTCTTCTTGCTATCCTCCTGACCTGTATAGTCCCACGGGGATACGCACAGATATTGTCATCTGATGCTGAAATTACTTTGCTCACGGCAAGTCCGGGAGATGAGCTCTATTCAGTATTCGGCCATAGTGCGCTGCGGGTAAATGATCCTGTGCTGGGCATTGACTGGGTATATAACTATGGTACTTTTGATTTTAATACGCCCAACTTTTACCTGAAGTTTGCCAGGGGGCAAATGTTTTATAAGCTAACCGTGGTTCCGACAGAGTATTTTCTTGCCGAATACCATTATGACGGCCGCGCTATTTTCGAGCAGGTGCTTAATCTTACACAGGAGCAAAAACAGCAGATATTTGATTTTGTGCAAATAAACAGGCTCCCGGAAAACGCTTACTACCATTACGACTTTTTTTACGACAACTGCGCTACCCGCATTCGCGATCTTGTTGATGAAATTATTGCCCCACAGTGGTTTGAATACCCGGCCGTGTTACCTGAAGCCTTGGCGGAAATTAGAAGTTTGCTCGATTACGAGTTTACCTACATGCCTGATACAAAGGCAGGCCGTACATTAAGAGAGTTGCTTCAACCCTTCATAGCACCCATACCCTGGAGTGCATTTGGTATAGATTTGGCCCTGGGCCTGCCCGCCGACAAAATCGCCACTGCATGGGAGTTTCAGTACCTGCCCGACGAAATGCTTATTGCCTTTGCACAGGCCCTCCATAATGACGGAACGCCCCTGGTTGCCGAGCACAGGGTACTGCTTACCCAAACTTATGAAACCTCATCACCTTCTTTTTTATCACCCTTATTGGTATTCTGGATACTATTTCTGGTGGCATTACTTAGTTTCCTTCATCCACGTTTCTCCCGGATTTTTGATCTGACATTTTTCAGCATTCTGGGGATTACAGGATGGGTGGTTATTATCCTTTGGTTTTTAACGGACCACCCCACCACCAAAGGTAATATTGTATTACTGTGGGCGCTGCCTACACATTTATACTATATCTGGAAAACGCGTTCAGCAATGGCTGGAGGTGCAGCCAAGCTCTACTTCAGACTTGTGACAGCCTTATCCTTTTTGCTTCTTGTTTTGTGGGTTTTTATTCCTCAGGGATTCAATGCGGCATTTTTCCCCATAATCCTTACTGCGTTCATCAAAGCTTTGCCAATGGGAATACATATTCCTGCACTTGAGGCTTATTACGCCAGAAAGAGAGAGGACCAGTAAATTACCATTCAAGGCTGCTATCCCTTGTCACTTTTAAGTTTAAGGCCGACAGGGTAAAAAGTGAACATTTTTCGGAAAAGTGTTGTTGAAACGTGACATACAACCCATTGAATATCACTTATGACAACACCCTTAATCAACGGATTACATCATGTTACTGCCATTGCGGGCAGTGTTAAAAAAAATGTTCGTTTTTACACTGAAGTGCTGGGGCTGCGTATGGTCAAGCAAACCATAAACTACGACAGCCCGGATACCTGGCACCTTTATTACGGAGATGCCCGGGGTAACCCCGGTACTGCCATCACCTTTTTCCCTTTTAGCGGTATTGCCAGAGGCCGCAGCGGTAATAATTCCATGGATGCGACCCTGTTTTCCATCGGCGAAAACTCCATTGAATTCTGGAAAAATCGGCTAAAGACCTACCAGGTAGATTTCAGGGGCCCCTTTAAACGCTTTGATGAAGAATACCTTTCATTTGAAGATTTTGATGGCCTGCCTCTTGAGCTGGTTGCCAATGCACAGGATGAAAGGGTGGGGTGGAGTACCCCGGGGATTTCGGAAGAGCATGCCATAAAAGGTTTTCACTCTGCGGTATTGGGGTACTCTTCTTACGAGTCTACTTTCGACTTTTTACTGCGCTTGATGAATCATAAACTCCTGGATAAAGCAGGAGACCGCGTAAGGTTATATTCAGGAGAAAAAAAACCGGGCAACTTTGTCGACCTGGTAGCGCACCCATCGCTCCCGGGCCAGGTGCCGGGCACAGGTACTGTTCACCATTTGGCATTTCAAACAAAGGATGAGGAAAGTCAGGAAAAAATAAGGGCTGATCTGCTTGCCGAAGGCATGCACCCCTCCCCTGTTATGGACAGACAATATTTCCGCTCTGTTTATTTCAGAGAGCCTGGTGGAGTCCTTTTTGAGGTTGCAACAGCAGGGCCGGGATTTCTTGTGGACGAAAGTTTAGAAGAATTGGGAAGTTCATTAAAGCTCCCTCATTGGCTGGAAGATCAAAGGGCACAAATCGAGGCAAATCTGCCTCCTCTTTAATCCCTGGGTTTTTAGCGGCTTTTCGCCATTGGGTGATAATCCCCCTTAAGTCCTACGGGAATCTGATTGCGGATATCATGCACAATGGCTATACTGGGCCGGGCACAGTCAATGCCAAAACCTTTTCCATCAAGAATATTCTGGTAGGTGTGCGTATGCAGATCCGTAAAGCCGCCGCTGAATTCAAATTCATCCCCATCCACCTGAATGGAACGATAAGTAAACTGGCCTTTTGAACTTATGTTTTCTGGCAAATCCCCGCGATTGACACTTAAAAACCACCTTACCCGCGCCTTTTCAAGTTCCAGGTAGCCGGCAGCTTTATCTTCCTGTGCCATATGCACTATATTTTTCTGCACATCACCAAATATCCAGCTAAGCATGTCGAAAAAATGTACTCCTATGTTTGTAGCGATGCCACCTGATTTCTCCTCATCTCCTTTCCAGGAATAAAAATACCAGGAGCCACGTGAGGTTATGTAAGTAAGATCGATGTCGTATTTTTTATCTTTAATGCCTGCTTTATCAATTTTTTCCTTCAATGATACGACAGCATGATGATGGCGCAACTGCAGAATATTATATATTTTCCTACCGGTTTCTTTTTCGATTTCAGCCAGCGCATCAAGATTCCAGGGGTTTAGTACCAGGGGCTTTTCACTTATGGCGTGGGCCTGGTTGCGCAACACCATCCTAATGTGCGAATCGTGCAGGTAATTTGGCGAGCATATACTTACATACTCCATAGGTTGATCACCTTTTCTTCTTAGCTTATCCATGTGACGATCAAAGCGTTCGGGTTCGGTAAAAAAGGCTGCATCGGGGAAATAGCTGTCAATAATTCCTACACTGTCAAAGGGATCTAAAGCTGCCAGCAGATTGTTTCCCGTTTCTTTAATAGCCTTCATATGCCTGGGGGCAATGTAACCCGCGGCACCAATAAGTCCAAACTGTATGGGGTTTTTCATTTTTTTCTTTATACGTTTTAATCAAAACACAAAACATCCTGCAGATGACATCATGCCAAACAGGAGGGCCTGCCGTGCAGAATGCACATAATTAGCTTCTGCTGCAGTTTCATGAGTATTAATAAGCTGTGGCAGCGACCCTTTTGTTTTCTTTCAGGCAAATTTAATAAATTAATGGTTTTAAAATTTTATTCACAAGTAATGGATTAAGTCTGCATACGCAGCTTGCTAAAATAATGTAAATTTGCTGCTCAAATATTTCTTTATGGGGAACAAGAAATGGTATGCAGTTTACACACGACCGCGGTATGAGAAAAAAGTTGAAAAACTGCTGAACGAAAAGAATATTATATGCTACCTGCCCATGATAAAAACTTTGCGGCAATGGAGCGACAGGCGGAAATGGGTTGAAATACCCCTTTTCAACTCCTATGTGTTTGTGAGTGTTGATATTGGATCAGATGAAAAATTCCAGGTAATGAATCTTCCGGGGGTGGTGCGTTTTATCAGCTTTGAGGGGGCACCTGTTGTAATACCTGAACAGCAGATTGATAACATCCGTTGGATATTATCTACCGATGTTGTTTCTGAATCATTACCGGAGGAAATTTCAGCGGGCTCAATGGTGGAAATTACCAAAGGCCCCCTGCGCGGTTTAAAAGCAGAGATGGTTCAGTACAATAACCGTAAAAGAATTATCATACGGGTTGACCAGCTTAACCAATCGCTGGAGATTCAGATTCCTGAAAGCCATGTCAGGCTTGTAGAAACAAAATAGCATGGCTTCTGGTACTCGAAGAAAGCAGGCTATTATCCCAATGAAGTTTTAGGTAATTCACCGAAATAAAAAGAAGTTTTATTGTGTTAACTTTGGGGTCTGAAAAAAAAATTTCACCTGGCTGATTGAATCCGGAAGAAACAGGAAGCGAGGAAAAGCAATTTATGAAGCAAGAACAAGTACAATACAGATTTATTGAAAGAACATTGCCAAGCGGGGAAGTTGTAAGTCTTCCTGTTAGCCATAAGCCACTACATAAAAGCCGGATTGAAGAAAGTATTGCCCGGGAGGCAGGCCCCAAGGTGCTAAAAATGCTTGAATCCTTTGTAGATGTAAATCACTATAGCACTCAGGTATTTTCTACCACTACGCTTTTCAACATCGAAAAGATTGAAAAGGAAACTACCCAAACGGTCATCAATCTCAAGCGCATCAACGATATCCGCCGTATCAATAAGTTTTTTGAAGCCGTTAATGAGAACACCCTTAACGGCACACTTTTTTTTGGCTGTGTTGAAACACTTGAGCTAAGACATAGGCGGCTTATCAACAAATTTCCCAAAATCATGAATCTGCTTTATGTTTTAGGGGATTATATTTTCAAAAGAGTTCTTCCCAAGTTGCCCGTTACAAAAAGAATTTATTTTGCGCTAACCGGGGGACGAAACAGGGTTATAAGCAGGGCCGAAACTCTCGGTCGTCTTTATTCATGTGGCTTTGAAGTAGTGCATGAGGAAACACACGGATATTTGTATTACTTTGTTACACGCAAATTCAGTAAGCCCGCCTACGACACCTCCCCATCCTATGGTCCGGTTTTCGGGATGACACGAACCGGCAAAAATGGCAAACCCATTAAAGTGTATAAGTTTCGCACCATGTATCCCTTTTCTGAATATCTGCAACAATATGTTTACGAAAAGAATAATCTGGATAAAGGAGGGAAGTTTAAAAATGATTTCCGGATAACGGGTTTTGGCAGGTTCATGAGAAAATTCTGGGTTGATGAATTGCCCATGATATATAATCTGTTGAAAGGCGATATGAAACTGGTGGGCGTTCGTCCGCTCAGCACCCAATATCAAAGCCTTTATCCCGAAGATTTGTTGCTCACAAGGCATCAATACAAACCCGGACTGGTACCACCGTATTATGCCGACTTGCCGCGCAATTTTGAGGAAATTATTGCTTCAGAAAAACGTTATCTGGAATCATACGCACATAGTAAGTGGGGTACAGATATCCGCTATTTCTTCAAGGCTTTTTACAATATTATTTTCAAAAAGGCCAGAAGTCAGTAGGTATCAATTATGAAACCTGGATATACGTCAGGGAAATAAAAGTAATTTGGTTCCTGCTCCCACAATTACCACAATCAAGACATATCTTACGAAAGCGGTTCCCCAGCTCACGGCATACTTGCTGGCAAAATAGGCACCTACCGAATTTCCAACTGCCAGTATCAATCCGGCCACCACATCTACCTGCCCTTTGTAAATAAAAACAGCAAGAGCAAAAGGGGTAAATATCAGGTTAATAAATACCTTCAGGGCATTGGCTCTCACTAAATCGTAGCCTGAATTCAATACCAGGGCAGCAAGCAAAAATATACCTACACCCGCCTGGATAAATCCTCCATAGGCCCCAATAAGAAAAAATATTACAAATTGAAGCAGGCCATTTTTGGTGATTTCTTCGGGTTGGCTTCCATGCAGCCACTTGCGGGGTTTGTAGAAAATAGGAATAAGCATGATAAACAGTACAATTCCTATGGTAATTTCCACAGCCCTCTCATTCATCTCCAGCACGATAAATGCACCGGCGACCGAGCCCAGGATGCTGGGGATAGCAACTTTCCATCCCATTTTTACATCCAGCACCTTTTGCTTTTTAAAGGTAAGCGTGCTTACAACATTTTGAAAAAGGATTCCGATACGGTTGGTGCCGTTGGCAACATGAGGAGGAAGCCCAATAAACATGAGTATGGGCAGGCTGATAAGGGAGCCACTACCGGCCAGGGTATTGATAACGCCGCATATAACTCCGGTAATTAAAACGAGGATTATATATTCCCACGACATAAGAAATGCATTTTATTCAGGCAAACGTAGTGTTTTTTTTTAACCTGTCTGCAATTAATTATACCGGTTTGTGCTGCAGTTCGTCGGAAGGATTTATTTCCTTTTCTTTACGACTCTTTTTTGCATATACCCTTTTCAGCCAGGCAGGTAAAATGATTGCTCCGATAAAAAGGTAGGGGTAATAGCTAATTATCCTCCACATCAATCCCAGGGCAGGTGTAAGTCCGGCTGGGATAAACTCCCCCAGAAAACCGCTAAAAACAAATTCGGCAACACCACTGCCCCCGGGTGTGGGGCTGATAAGCAGTATTACCCACATCACAAGCTGTCGCGCGTAAATCAGCATTTGATCGCCTCCGGAAACAAATGCCATGATGAGAAAATTTACTACCAGGAAGCGTCCTGTCCAGGAAAAAAACGTACCTGCAAAAGCTTTTACCCAGAAAATAAAGGGTTTCCCTTTCATCTCGCGGGAAGTGATAATAATTTCATTTCCGGTTTCGGCTGCTTTATTGCGCCATTTTCTCAGAAAAGGAAGCTTGAAAATGGAAAGTAAAATCAGCTTAAACCCTCTGGGGTTTATAAATACTCCGTATATGATAATGGTAGTGAGTACAAGAATAAAAAGATACCCCAAAACAAATATGCCCTGGGTACCAAATCGGGTATTGAGGAAAACATATTCACCCTCTGTGGTAAAAAGGTATTGCGTACCCACGATAAGTATCATTACGGGTACCATAATAATGTAAAACAACTCGTCAAGAAAGGCGGTAATCATCACGATTGCCGTGGTGCGTCCCATGCTCACCCCTTCTTTGTTTACGATATACAAAGCAATGGCCGAACCTCCAATGATGGAAGGGGTAATGGCCGAAGCAAATTCCCATAACATAATCACATCGAAACTGCGCCGCCAGCTTAGCTGCCCGTCGGTTAGCACGCGGAGGCGGTACATATAGCCTACATCGCGAACCACCATCATCAGCAAAGCCATGAAAATGAAAAAGTACGATTGCCACACCCAGTGAATCCCTGTAAATGCTTCCCGATCAAAACTTCTGACAAACAAAAAGGTAGCAACCCCCAACCCCAGTATGATGGGTATTAAAATACGCCGGAAGCGAAAGTAAGACAGTACTTTGGTGTGCTGTTTATCCATAGAAGTATGAAAAATATTTTCTCTCAGTATTTTTGAAAAAGGTGCAAAGATAACCACTTAATTGTAAGAGAAATTTCTTTACAAACAACTCAACTGTAAAATTGATAATTTGTTGACAGGCATTAAAAATACTTCTTCAGTATCTGCTTTACCGCGAATCAATATTGCGCCATTATGTCGCCTATAATCAAACATTAACACACAAAGATGCCATTATGTCTTCTTTTTGCTCCTTAAAACAAGCCCGAGAGGAAATGGAATACGGTTTGACCGGCAGTTATCGACAACTTAATGATTGAAAAAAAATTATACTATAAATTAACTTAAAGATAGGAGACCTTATCATGACTATTATCAGATGGCGTACCCAACCCGAAATTAACAGGCTTTTCGGCCAACGGTTCAACAACAAAATGGAAAGTAACTTCAATGAAAGTAGCCTTCCCGACACCAATATCTTCAAATCCGAGGATTTCTATACCATAGAAATGGCCGTGCCCGGATTAAGCAAGAAAGATTTCAATATTAAAATTGAAGAGAAAGTACTCAGCGTTTCTTTCGACCCGGAAAGCAATGATACAGCCGATGAAAATACCGTTTACCTGCGCAGAGAGTTTCAGCAGGAGGCCTTCAGCCGCTATTTTACCCTTCCCGACACAACGCAGACTGACGAGATAGCTGCTGGCTATGAAAATGGCATACTTAAAATCAAAATTCCTTACGTAAATCCGGAGAAGAATAAATTTATCAAAGCTATCCAGGTAAATTAAACCAACATTTGATAAATTTTGAAAAAGGTCCCAATGGGGCCTTTTTTTATTTGGCCTGTGCCTCTTGTAAGTCGCAATTTTGCAAGGATTTTGGGATTGGAAAGGAAACTTCCAAATATTAGGCGCGGAAACCCATGCTTTCAATTTTAGTTTGTATTTTTGCGCACATCAATAATCACCCTTAAAAACAGATATATAGTATGTTGACAAAACTCTCTGATTTGCATCAGATGGCACGATCGCAGGGCGGAAAAAGGCTTGTTCTTGCCGCCGCTCAAGACCAAAATGCCATTGAAGCGGTTATCAATGCCCATAAACAAGGCATTGTTGACGTTATCCTGGTGGGCGATGAGCCAAAAATCCGTGAAATTTGCCAGAAAGGAAATTATGATATTTCCTCCTTTGAGCTTATCCATGAACCGGATAATGAAAGGGCCGCTGCCATTTCAGTACAAATGGTTTCTCAGAAAAAAGCCGATATTGTTATGAAGGGGCATCTGGGAACTTCCTGCCTGCTCAGAGCCGTTCTGAACAAGGAATGGGGATTAAGAAGCGGCGAGTTGTTATCGCACCTTGCATTGTTTGAATTAACAGCTTACCACAAAATTATCGGACTTACCGATGCTGCAATGAATATTGCACCCGATTTTAAAGGGAAAGTTTCTATTGTGAAGAACTCGGTAAGCTACCTGCAAAAACTAGGCATTGAAAAGCCCAAAGTAGCCATGCTGAGCGCTGTAGAAACCGTAAACCCCGACATGAAGTCTTCCATGGAAGCTGCTGCCATTGCAAAGATGGCCGAACGTGGCCAGATTTCCAACTGCATTATCGATGGCCCTTTGGCCTTTGACAATGCTGTTAGTAAAAAAAGCGCAGAGCTTAAAAAAATTGTCAGCACCGTAGCAGGAGATGCTGACTTACTGGTGGCCGATAACCTGGATGCCTCCAATGCTATTTACAAATCCTTTATTTATTTTGCCCAGGCAAAATGTGCAGCTGTTATTGTTGGAGCAAAAGCTCCCATTGTGCTTACCAGCCGTGCCGATAATGATGATACAAAACTTAACAGTATCGCACTGGCGGCAGCCATAAAGTAATCTTTTTTAAACCCCTTAAGATTTATCAAAACATGGAAGAAGAATTATTGTTAGCCATAAATCCCGGCTCCACCTCTACCAAAATTGCTGTTTTCAGAAACACAAAGGAATTATTTCTCAAAAATATCAAGCACAGCTGTGAAGAGATTGAAAGCTTTGAGAAAATTACGGATCAGTATGAGTTCCGTAAAAACATTATTCTTGAAGAGCTGAAAGCAGCAGGAATAGTGGTAGAAAATATTCAGATAGTAGTGGGCCGCGGAGGTTTGGTAAAGCCTATTAAATCTGGCGTTTACGAAATCAATGATGCCCTGATACAAGATTTGAAGATTGGTGTGCTGGGTCAGCATGCCAGTAACCTGGGCGGATTAATTGCCCACGATATTGCTAAAACCTTACCCTCTGCCAGGGCTTTTATTGCCGATCCGGTTGTGGTAGATGAACTGGATGATATTGCCCGGATTTCCGGTCATCCCGAATTTGAGCGAGTATCTATTTTTCATGCACTGAACCAGAAAGCCATTGCCCGTCATCATGCCAGAGCCGTGGCACAACGCTATGAAGCGCTGAATCTTATCGTGGCTCACCTGGGCGGAGGAATTAGTGTTGGGGCTCACTACCAGGGCAGAGTAATTGATGTAAATCAGGCACTCGACGGTGAAGGTCCGTTTTCTCCTGAAAGAAGTGGCACTTTGCCCGTAGGTGCATTGGCAAAGCTTTGCTTTAGCGGGAAATACACCCTGAAGCAAATTCAGAAAATGATTACAGGACGCGGTGGTCTGGTGGCTTACCTGGGCACCAATGATGCCTATGAGGTAGAAAAAATGGCCCTGGCCGGCGATGAAAAGGCCAAACTGGTTCATGATGCCATGGCCTACCAGGTAGCCAAGGAAATCGGAGCCATGGCAACCGTTCTCAAGGGCGAGGTAGATGCCATTCTGCTTACCGGAGGTATTGCCTACGGAAAACCCTTCGTGGAGATTCTTACCGAGCGAATCAGGCATATTTCGCCTGTTTACGTGTATCCCGGCGAGGATGAAATGCGCGCACTGGCCATGAATGGGCTTATGGTACTTAAGGGTGAAACAGAACCATTGGTATATCAATAAAAATTGAAGGGAAATTTATTTTCCTCAATAGTAATAGTTTCAAGTACGAGGATTTTTCAAAAGTAGGTTTTCATTGGTATGCTGAGCTTCTCAAAGCGGCAATCGGGTTGATAATCAAAAGTCGTTTCAACAGATGGCGTTGCGAGTCAGCCAAACAGCTACACGACAAGCATACACTTTTGAAACATCCTCGTTTTTTACTTCTTCTTCCAGCTGGCTTCAGACTTCCACTGGGTAAAATACACGATTATATTTGCTTCGCTTTTCCACTGTGTATAATAGATTATAATATCCGCTTCACTTTTCCAGTCCGTGTAATACCAGATTCCTGATTCCTTTTTGGCTTCTGACTTCCACTTTGTAATGTAGGCTATTACACTTGCTTCTGATTTCCACTCGGAAACATAAACAAGGTAATCGGCTTCTGATTTCCATTCGGTTACGTAAACCTTTTGGGCAAAGGCGTTCATGGAAAATACAAATAAGCCGATAATAAGGGTCAGAAATATTTTACGCATCTCTTTTCTTTTTGATTGCGGTTGTGCATCAAACAAAACATTCGGGCTGTTTTAAGCCCCATTAACAGCAGGAATACGGATTACAAAGCTGGTACCCTTGCCGGCCTCCGAATAAAAGGAAATATGGCCGTTAGAACCCTCTATAATGCTTTTTACCATGGCAAGACCCAAGCCCATGCCCGAACTTTTTGTGGTGAAGTAGGGCTGGAAAATGTTCTTTCTTACATTTTCCGGGATACCCACACCGTAATCCTGTACTTCTATGCGCACATAATTTTCTTCCTTCTCACAATGTATCGCCACAGTAACATTTTCATTCTTTTCGTAAGCTTGTATAGCATTCTTTATCAGGTTATTGAAAACTCTAAGTAGTTGTTTTCTATCAGCATTTACTATCAAGTCGTTGCCATTGTCGGGGAGGTAGCAGTCAATGCTAACAGCGTCAAACCCTTTATACAAATCCATTACTTCAGGCAGGAACTCATTGAGGTTAATCAATTCTCTTTTGGCCGAGGGCATTTTGGCAAAATCAGAAAATTCACCGGCAATTAAAGCAAGGCTGTCAATATGTTCTACCATAGTTTTGGTAAACCTTTCCAGGCGTTCCTCCCAATCTTCTGCTTTATCCTGCCAGGCACGGTGCAGGTATTGTACATTGAGTCGCATGGGTGTAAGCGGGTTCTTAATTTCGTGCGCAACCTGCTTGGCCATTTCTCTCCATGCCGATTCTCTTTCGGTGCTTGCCAGCAGTTCTGCACTAATGGCAAGTTCATCAACCATACGGTTATACTCGCTGATTAACTGTCCGATTTCATCTTCACGTTCCCAGGAAATCTTCTTATTACTCTTGCCGAAGGAAATACTCGACAGGCTATTCCTTATGATTTGCAAGGGCCTGGTTAGATAATTTGAAATAAAAAACGCGATAATCAGCGAGAATAATAGCAATAATAAATATATATTAATGAAAGCCACAAGAAAATAGCTTAATTCATTACGCAGTTCGCTCTGCTGGGCAAAGTAAGGTAAATTGATGTACCCCATTAAACGATTGTTTATATTCATCAGTGGCACATAGGCTGAAATGTAGTCGAGATTGCCAATGCTTTCATTATGCACAAACAACGACTTGCCTGTAAGCCGGAGTTCATTATAGGCAACGGGATGAATATGTGCGGAAATCAGACCTTCGTCAAACACCCTGGGCCGGGAAGAGGCAAGCAGGTTGCCGTCGGGGTCAAAAAGATTGATATCGGTGAAAAAAACCTGTGATAATCGCATAAGCACCTGGTGCAGATAATCGCTGTAGGAATCATTAAGATAGGCTTCTTCGGCAAGAAGGTTTTCCAACTCAATGAGTACACTATGGGCCTTTTCGTTGATAAAGGCTTCATTCTTCTTACCGTGGATATTAAAAATGAACCATGCTGATGCACCGCCAATGGAAACAACACTTATGAGTACAATTACAATAATGGCGAATTGCAACTGCTTTTTAAAATTAAAAGAGATATGTAACTCTTTATGCAGATACAATACACTAAGCCATATGATTATACTTAACAGGAAAAAGGTGATAAACAGGTAGGAAAAGGGTGCAATTCGCTCAAGCATGCTTTCTACGGGTTTACTTACGTAAATATGTGTATCGGCATCTCTGTTGTAAACCAGGTGACTATACCCCTCCGATTCATAAGTATGAAAAAGCTCATTGCTATGGGCTGTAAATCCTGAGAAAACACTATAGAAATACGGACCGAATTTCATGGTCATATTCCCGTTTTTGTAAATGGCATAGGAATAATTTCCAAGGTTTTTATCCAGGTCTACTTTCTCATCCACAAGCAACTCCGGGAAACCCATATCGCGTGGTATAAATTTACCTTCAAATTCCATATAGACATTATAGCGCAACTCATTGGTTTCATTGTCTATTACCGGTAAAATGGCTATATAGGAATTGCGTCCAGTATTGTTGGCGAGATAAATAAAATGATCACTTACCGTGGGTCGGCCAAATTCATCAATATAAAAGGTAAAATAATCATGACAAAGAAGTTCTGCTTCGATGGGTTTAAAAAACAATATTTCACCCGGGGAGCAAGTGGTAAGCTGAATATCATACCGGGCCCAGAAATCAATAAAATAATAGGTTTTCAGATATTGGAGAATAGATTCCTCATTGTACGGATCACGCATCACAAGTTCCTGTAATCCATAATCCTCATATAAGTCATTTTCAAATTCAGAAAACAAAAACTCTGCTACAGGATCCTGTTCAAAGGCAAGCCGCAGTGCAACATTAGTTCTTTTAAGAAATTCCTTTTCCAGGTTAAACACATATAATGCATAGGTACCTATAACTGCGAAGAAAAAAAGCGATAATATTAGCTGCGTAAAGGAAATCGTTTTAAAAGAACCCGGACGATAAGAAAAATACAACAAGCATGATAAGAATAAAAACAGCCATATTATAAAATAAGAAACAATCAGATACATCAATGTACACAATATGAATACAGTAGCAATGGCGTGTATAATTTGAGTTTTTCTATTCCCATTACGGTGAATTATACTGAATACAGTATGACTAAGGAAATAAAAGGATAAAAACAGGAGTCCGATAATTGTAAAGCCAAGGAAATTATAAATATCCATGGAAAAAATAAAATTCACATCAAGACTCAGGCTGGAATTAAATACAAGGCTTTGAAGTTGAAAAACAATATAGGCAGAGAAGAAAGCGATAAGTAAAAAACCCAAGGTGTACGTTAAAACAGTAAATAATGGGCCAGACGAAAACTTAAAGGAAAGCTTGCTGCGATACGTGAAAGCTAAAAAAAGAAAAAAGAATAAAAAAAAGATATTTAATAAAAGGTCTCC
>SLOR01000210.1 GCA_007132395.1 Bacteroidales bacterium | reverse complement strand
TTATGCTGGAGGATGCCCAAAGAGCTTCACAAAGACAGGTAGAGCTGGCTCTGAACATGCTTCGCTTGCAGATGGGGCTTGAGGCAGCCACAGCCATCACACTTACCGACGATTTTGAAACCCTTATTGGCCAAACCAACTTTCAGGCTACCCTGGCAGAATCACTTCAACTTGAGCATAACCCTGATTTTCGTCAGATGACAATCCAGACCCAGATTGCCGAAAAACAGGTTAATATGGAAAGGGCCGCTTATCTGCCCACTCTTTCCGGCTTTTACAACTATACTGAAAAACTGCTAAAACCCGAATTCGACATGACGCCCAATCACGTAATAGGCGTTAACCTAAGCATTCCCATTTTTTCCAGTGGGGTAAGAAGAGCAGGTGTAAGCAGGGCAAAAATCAACCTTAACATTGCCGAAAACCAGAAAGAACTGGTTGAGCAGCAACTGAAAATCCATGAACAGCAGCTGCGATTCAACCTCAGCACCGCACTTGAGCAATACGAAAGCCAGGAAAGAAACCTGGATGTGGCACGAAGGGTATTTGAAAACATCAAAAATAAATACGGGCAGGGCATGGTATCAAGCCTCGACCTCACCACCGCCAACTCCAATTTTCTGCAGGCCGAAAACAGCTACATATCATCACTCATGCAACTTATGGATGCTCAGGTGGAACTGGACAAGCTGCTCAACCGACTGTAATTTACATAATTAATAGTATCAAAGAAAATAAACCCCCATTACATCTAACCAACCGAGCTTGAAAAGCGAGCTCAACGAAGCTAAATACTTAAAAAACATATTCTGATGAAAACGACTATTCAAAAAATACTTTTCTTCTCATTGATAAGCTTAGTTATATATGCCTGCGGTTCTTCGGCCGACAATGATGTTTACACTGCTGAAGAAACCAACGATGCATCGCCTGTAAGAGTAGAGCAAATCGGTTATACCCAGATTGCACGCGATATTACCTACACGGCACACCTGCAGGCTTACAGGGAAGTACACATGGTACCCGCACAACCCGGGCGTATTGAGAAAATTCACGTAGAGGCCAGCGACAGAGTAAATACAGGACAGGTGCTGGTAGAAATGGACAAAACCCAGTTACGCCAGGCAAGAGTGCAACTGCAAAGCCTGGAAGCCGACTATCGCAGACTTGATACCCTGCGTAAAGTGGGAAGCGTTTCTTTACAGCAGTATGATCAGATTCGCACACAGTATGAACTGGCAAAATCCAATGTGGAATTTCTGGAAGAAAATACCCGCCTGGTGGCTCCATTCAATGGAGTGGTTTCAGGTAAATACTTTGAAAATGGTGAGATGTTTTCCGGCGCGCCCAACACCGCCGAGGGCAAAGCGGCCATCATATCACTGATGCAAACCAACAGACTCAAAGCCATGGTAAATGTGGCAGAGCGTTTTTACCCCGCCATCAGCCAGGGTATGAATGTGGAAATCCGCTCTGATGTTTTTCCGGGAGAAACTTTCACAGGCACAGTATCCCGCACATATCCCCAGATAGACCCTGCAACCCGCACTTTCAGAGTGGAAGTAACCATCCCCAATTCCAGTGAAAAACTCAGGCCGGGCATGTTTGCCAGGGCTAATATTGTGTTGGATCAGGTAGAAGCCTTTGTGGTGCCTGCGCTGGCGGTACTCAAACTGCAGGGCTCCAACGAGCGCTACATCTTTGTGGAAGAAAACGGCGTTGCACGCAGGGTAGTTGTTGAGCTGGGCACCCGGTACGATGACAGGATAGAAATTATTTCTGACCAAATAGAATCAGGCGACAGGCTTATTACAGCCGGCCACCCAAGGCTTCTGGATGGTGCCCAGGTTTCTGTTCAGCAATAAATTATTCTCAGCTAAAATTTCTCTCAAAAAATAATTCTACAAGCAATGAGCATATTTAAAAGTGCAGTCAACAAACCCATTACAACACTTATGGTTTTTACTGCCATTATTGTAATGGGCATATATTCCCTAATCAATATCCCCATAGACCTTTTTCCCGAAATGGATCCTCCTTTTATTTCGGTAATGACCACTTACCCGGGAGCCAATGCCAGTGATATTGAAACCAATGTTACCCGCCCCCTGGAAGATGCTTTTAATACAGTGGACAACCTCAAGGAAATCACTTCGGTGTCAAGCGACAACCTTTCGGTTATAAGCCTTGAGTTCGACTGGAGTGCCGACCTCAACGAGGCATCCAACGATATCAGGGATGCCATCGACATGATTTTTAACAGTCTTCCGGAAGACATTAACCGCCCTTCCATTTTTAAATTTAACATGAGTATGATACCTATAGTCTTCTATGCAATTACAGCAGAAGAAAGCTATGAAGGGCTGGAAAAAATCATGGAGGAAAGAATAATTAACCCCCTCAACCGCATTGAAGGCATCGGCTCGGTGAGTCTTATTGGCTCTCCCAAGCGACGTATCTACGTCGAAGTTGACCCTGTAAAACTTGATGCTTACAACTTATCCATCGAGCAAATCGGAAATGTTATTCAGGCCGAAAACCTCAACATGCCATCAGGAAACATCAAGATGGGCAGGATGGATTACCAGTTTCGGGTACAGGGCGAAATACAGGAAAGCTATGAACTCAACGAATTGGTGGTGGGCCATTTTCAGGGGTCATCAGTGCTGCTTAGCGATGTTGCCCATGTGAGAGACAGTCTGCGGGATTTAAGTTTTGAAGAACGTATCAACGGGCAACAGGGTGTGCGCATGTTTGTAATGAAGCAATCAGGAGCCAACACCGTAAAAATTGCCAGAGATGTGCGCAAAGCCGTTGACGAGCTAAAAAAAGACCTGCCTGCAGACATACAAGTGCGGGAGATTCTTGACACCTCTGAGTTTATCAGCGACTCCATCAGTAATCTATCCAGAACCATGATGTGGGCATTGTTTTTCGTGGTATTGGTAGTGCTCTTTTTCCTGGGCAAGTGGAGAGCCACTTTCATTGTAATGATTACAATACCCATCTCACTCATTGTATCTTTCCTGTACTTGTTTATCACGGGTGGCTCGCTCAATATCATTTCGCTGGCTTCTTTGTCCATTGCCCTGGGAATGGTGGTAGATGATGCAATCGTGGTACTTGAGAATATTTCGCGGCACATTGAACGGGGCACCAGCGCACGTGAAGCGGCCATTTATGCCACCAACGAGGTATGGCTTTCAGTTATCATTACTACCCTGGTAATCGTAGCAGTATTTTTCCCCCTTACCCTTGTGGGAGGTATGACCGGTGTGATGTTTAAGCAATTGGGATGGATTGTTTCCATTACCGTAATTACTTCCACCCTGGCAGCCATTACCCTTACCCCTATGCTTTCATCAAAGCTGCTGGCATTGAAAGCCAAAAGCAAATTGCCCGAAAAATTCTCCCACGCCAATCTTATTGAACCCCTGCTCAGGAAGCTGGAGAATTTCTATGAAAGAGTTATCATAGTAGCTCTTGCCAATAAAAAGAAGGTACTTTTTGGTTCCATTGTACTTTTTATCGGCTCTCTGTTTTTGCTGCGATTTGTGGGAATGGACTTTATGCCCGAAAGCGATGAAGGACAACTGAGCGTAAATATCGAGCTCACAACGGGCTTGCGCGTGGAAGAAACCATCAAAGTGTCCCGTCAATTGGAAGAACTTGTATATGAAACTATCCCTGAAATGGAACTTATTTCAATGTCTTCGGGGGCTGATGAGGAAGGCGGAATGATGGCCATGTTTATGGAAATGGGCAGTAATATAATTAACCTCAATATGCGGCTTTATCCCTTATCGCAGCGAGAGCGATCGGTGTGGGAAATTGCATCTAACCTGAGGTTGGAGCTGGATAAAATTCCGGAAATAGCAGATTACTCTGTTTCAACCAGCGACGGATCTTCCGGGTCTAACACCATAGATGTGGAAGTTTACGGCTACGACTTTCAAACCACCAGTCTGCTGGCCAGGGAACTGCAGGAAAGAATCAATGCAATCCCCGGGGCAGTAGACGTGCAAATCAGCCGCAAAGATGACAGACCTGAACTTCAGTTTGTGCTCGACCGCAGCAAACTTGCCGAACACGGGCTCAACACAGCCATGGTTTCTGCAGCACTTCGCAACCGGATTACCGGCATGACGGCCTCTTTTCTGCGTGAAGAAGGCGATGAATACGACATCGTAGTACGCTATGGTGAGCAATACCGCCAATCCATTTCTGACATCGAATCTTTCCTCATTACCGCCCCCACAGGTCACAAGGTAACCCTGGGCGAGCTGGGCGAAGTAAAAGAATTTTTCAACCCACCCAATATTGAACGAAAAAGAAGAGAACGGATGGTTACCGTGTCTGCCGTTCCGGAAGGCATCGCCCTGGGTGACCTGGCCAATGAAATTAACAAAGTACTGGATACAGTGGAAATACCTCAGGGTGTAATGGTAAACATAGGAGGTGACTATGAGGAAATGATGGACTCCTTTATGGACCTTGGGTTGCTGCTGCTGGTAAGTATCATACTCGTATTCCTGGTTATGGCCTCGCAGTTTGAATCATTCCTGATGCCATTTGTAATTATGTTCTCTATTCCCTTCTCCTTCACGGGGGTTATCCTGGCCTTGCTGATTACCAACACCACGCTCAGCATTATTGCCGGATTGGGTGCAGTGCTGCTTATCGGTATCGTGGTAAAAAACGGTATCGTGCTTATCGACTACATCAACCTGATGCGCGACCGTGGGCAGGCTCTCAATGAGGCCATAGCCTATGCAGGCAAAATGCGTCTGAGGCCGGTACTCATGACTGCCATGACCACCATCCTGGCCATGTTGCCCATGGCAATGAGCACGGGTGAAGGTTCTGAAATATGGAGCCCCATGGGTATTACCCTTATCGGTGGTCTTGTATTCTCTACACTGGTAACCCTGGTGCTGGTACCGGTGGTTTATGGCATTGTTTCCCGCAGGGGCGAGCGCGACAAGATGAGAGAGGTAAGAGAAAGATTTACTTTTTTACAGGATAACAACAATACATAAAAGTCTTTCTGAGTTAGCCCCTTAGCATGTCTGAAGGAGTTCGATCAGTATTATCCACAAATACAAATGCATATAAATATATTCGAAATATGAAAGCAGTAATGATAACCTTTAATCAGGCCCACAGCGAAAAAATGGAATTCATCTTTGACCAGCTGGAAATCAGGGGCTACACCTGGTGGAATGATGTGCAGGGCAGAGGAACCGAAACCGGCGAACCCCGCAAGGGAACCCATACCTGGCCCGAAATGAATTCTGCAGTCATGACCATTATTCATGATGAAAGAGTGGACAGCTTACTGGAAAGTATTCGCAAACTTGACGAAATCAACAAGGAGGTGGGTGTAAGAGCATTCGTGCTCAATGTAGAAAAAACCTATTAACAAAATTGCGCATGAGCCCTTTCTTTCCGGGCCAATACCATTACAGCAATAAACTTATAAAACTCAAAGAATGAACATATCAAAAAACGCAGAAATACATCCCGATGCCACTATCGGTGAAAATGTTACCATAGAAGCATTTGTGAGAATAGACAAAGATGTGGTTATCGGCGAAGGCACCTGGATTGGTTCCAATGCAAGTATTTATGCAGGGGCACGTATCGGTAAGCAATGTAAAATTTTTCCCGGTGCGGTTATTTCTGCCGAACCCCAGGATTTAAAATTCAATGGTGAATACTCCACCGTAGAAATTGGAAACTACACTACCATAAGGGAATATGCTACCATTAACCGTGGTACGGCAAGCAAGGGCGTTACCCGCATCGGCAACCACTGCCTGCTTATGGCCTATTCGCACATAGGGCACGACAGTGATATTGGGAATCATTGCGTAATATCCAACAGCGTGCAGGTAGCTGGTGAAGTTACCATTGAAGATTGGGTAGTAGTTGGAGGCATGAGCGCCATACATCAGTTTTGCCGCATCGGAACACATGCCATGGTTTCGGGCATGACGGGCATACTATCCGATGTTGCCCCCTATATCAAGGTGTTTGGCGTACCCGCCAAATATATCGGAATCAATGCCGTGGGCATGAAGCGACGCGAGTTTACCAAACAGCAAATCAATGCTGTTCATGATATCTACAGGATACTTTTTCAGCAAGGACTCAATACAAGCGATGCACTGGATTTAATTGAAAGCAGCATCGAAGATTCAGAAGAAAAAGAAAAAATTATCAATTTCATCCAGAAAACCCATCGGGGAATTATAAAGCATGCCGATAAAAAAATGGCACCCTCTGTCACTACCCCCAACGGACTTGCATCCTGATATCATTGATCAGATAAAACAAGTAAACTCCCTTAAAAGAGGAAGTCCTGCTTTACAGGGTTTCCTCTTTTCTTTTAAGAAGCCATCTCCTGCAATACCGATACGACTGTTTTTTCTCTACCATGTAAACTATTTCTCACATATGCATGTTTAACCATAGCTACTGTTAAGGTTGGATTTGCCGGCAGGCACTATTAAAGTAATGCCCACAGAAAAAAAGCAGTATTAAAATACGAATCAATTATATTTGTATTTGACGAAAAACCATCAAAAGATTAAACAATATTTTTTATGACCACAGAGAAACAAAAACAGCAAAACGAAAAATGGCATTCACTGGATGCTGAGAAAGTTTTGGAAATGATGGATTCCAGCCATGAAAACGGACTGAATGAAAAGGAGGTATCGGGAAGGCAGGAAAAATACGGCAGAAACGAACTGCCTAAAGGGAAGAAACAGAGCTGGTGGATGCGATTGCTGCTGCAGTTTCACAATGTGTTAATATATGTGCTGATGACGGCGGCTGTTATCACAGCACTGATGGACCATTGGGTTGATACCTGGGTGATACTCGCCGTTGTAATCATCAACGCGCTGATTGGCTTTATCCAGGAGGGGAAAGCCGAAAAAGCACTGGAAGGGATTCGCAATATGCTCTCTCTTGAAGCGGTAGTGCTCAGGGATGGGGAGAAAAAAACCATCGAAGCCGAAGAACTGGTTCCCGGAGATATAGTCTTTCTCAAGTCAGGAGATAAGATTCCTGCCGACATCCGACTCTTCAAATCCAAGGATTTGCGTGTAGAGGAATCTCCCCTGACGGGCGAATCCACCGCCGTGGAAAAATCCGCAGATGCCGTGAGTAAGGATGCCATCATTGGCGATCAGCTCTCCATGGCTTTTTCGGGCACTGTAGTTACCTACGGCAAAGCCACCGGTGTGGTGGTTGCGACAGGAGCAGATACGGAGCTGGGAAAAATCAACCGGATGATTTCCGAAGTAGAAAAAATAACGACTCCATTGCTGCAGCAAATAGAGAAATTCGGAAAATGGCTGTCGGTGATTATCCTGGTAGTTACCGCACTATTTTTTGCCTATGGCTATTTCCTGGGAGATTATGAACTTAGTGAGTTATTCCTGGCAGCCATCGGGTTGATTGTGGCCTCCATACCTGAAGGTTTACCAGCCATTATGACCATTACCCTGGCAATGGGTGTGCAGCGCATGGCCGCCCGAAATGCCATCATACGTCGTTTACCTTCGGTAGAAACATTGGGAGCGGTGGATGTTATCTGTTCCGACAAAACGGGCACACTCACACGCAACGAAATGACTGCCCGTACAATTGTAACAGCAGAAAAGGAATACAGGGTGGAAGGAACGGGCTACGAACCCAAAGGAAAAATCCTGCTGGATGATAAAGAGATAGACCCAAAGGAGGACAAGGTATTGCTGCAATTGCTGCAAACCATCCGCACGAGCAACAATTCAGAAATCAGTGAAGAGGAAGAGGGCAAATGGGAGCTCAGCGGTACACCCACCGAAGGAGCTTTGCTCACCCTAAGCTATAAGGCTGGTTTAAAAGATTTCAAACCCGAAAGAATAGACCATATCCCTTTCGAATCGGACCATAAGTACATGGCCACCCTCAACAAAGTGGAAGATGAAGTGTATGTTTTCATGACCGGTGCCCCGGAAAGAGTGCTGGATATGTGCGACAAACAATACACAGCTGATGGTGAAGTAGAGCTGGATAAAGAATATTGGGAGAAAAAAATGGAGGAAGTGGCAGCCGGTGGACAACGTATGCTGGGCGCCGCCTTCAGAAAAGCGGACAGCAGTCGCACCGAAATCGACAAAGAAGACCTGGAGAAACGCAAAACCTTCCTGGGAGTAATCGGCATCATAGACCCACCACGTGAAGAAGTGGTTGATGCCATCAAAGAATGCAAGGAAGCCGGGGTTGAAGTGAAAATGATAACCGGCGACCATGCCATCACCGCGAAAGCCATTGGCAAAGAGCTGGGGATAGGAGACGGAGAAAAAGCCATGACCGGCAAGGAGCTGGAGGAGATGAGCGACGAGGAGATGCGTAAAATTGTTGACGAATATGACATTTATGCGCGTACCAGTCCCGAGCATAAACTACGGTTGG
>SLOR01000041.1 GCA_007132395.1 Bacteroidales bacterium | reverse complement strand
TGCGCTGCAAAGCCTCCAGCGATTTACCTTATTGCATCAGGTGCAGCGCCGGGGGCATTGTTGCATTTTTTCTATCAATATTAAAACCCCTACGGGGTATTGCCTCTTCCAGCCTTGCAGGGTTCCTGTCCATTGCCCTGGCTGCAAAATAATGAATGCTAAGCAAACGATGCAGTTGCATATCCATTGCCGTTGGCTTTAGCCAACGGATTGGAAAGTGCCACAGCCAGGGGGCTTTAGCCCCATTTAAAACCAAGCTATTCATGATTTTTTATGATGGGGCTGAAGCCCCCTGTTCTATCAGGCAATCAAACCCGCTAGTTAAAACTGACGGTGATGGACAGCAGCACCAGAGGTGCTGCATATCGATAGAATTGCGGCACCCTTGAGAAACCTGGCGCTGCATGCACCTCAGTTTGTAAGATCAATGAGGGTTTTGCAGTGCAATATTCCAGGTTTGTTTTTATTGATTTTATGGAATTTCCTGGCCATTGCGCTGCAAAGCCTCCAGCGATTTACCTTATTGCATCAGGTGCAGCGCCGGGGGCATTGTTGCATTTTTTTCTATCAATATTAGAACCCCTAAGGGGTATTGCCACCCCCGGCCTTGCAGGCTTCCTGTCCATTGCCCCTGGCTGCAAAATAATGAATGCTAAGCAAACGATGCAGTTATATATCCATTGCCGTCGGCTTTAACCAACGGATAGGAAAGTGCCACCGCCGTTTTGTCGGGGAGCCGGCGAAGCCTTGACTTTTTGGTTACTTTTTTTTCGAGAGAAAAGTAACTTTAAAAACACCGATAATCCTGTTATTTTTACAACCCGTTTCAACAAGTATGGCATCGCCATGTTTTAGTTATATAACCTTTTGTAATCAAACACCTATAAATGATTTCTATACATGATACTTTTTAAGAATTGCCAGTTGTATGCGCCCGAATCCCTGGGCCAGAAAGATGTTTTTGTTGCCGGAAACCAGATAATTGCCATTGACGATAAACTGGAGTCTCCGGCGGGGTATGATGTAAAAGTGATTGACTGCAAGGGCCTGAGGATGCTTCCGGGCCTTATCGACGCCCATGTGCATATCGCCGGGGCGGGTGGCGAAGGCGGCCCTGCCAGCCGTACTCCCGAGATGCAGCTCAGCCACATGCTGGAAGCGGGCGTTACCACCGTAATCGGCTGCCTGGGCACCGACGGTATGACGCGCAACCTGGAGTCGGTACTTATGAAAGCCAAAGGGTTGAAGCAGGAAGGGGTAAGTGCATGGATGTACACAGGCTCTTATCAGGTACCCCCTCCCACCATTATGGGCGATGTAGGGCGCGATATTTCCCTTATTGAAGAAGTAATCGGCGTGGGCGAGATTGCCATCTCCGATCACCGCAGCTCTTTCCCTACCACAGAAGAACTCATACGCCTGGTGCGACACGCCCGCGTAGGCGGCATGCTGGGCGGAAAAGCAGGCATTGTAAACATACATATGGGCGATGCACGCAATCCTTTCAAACCCCTCTACGAAGCGGTTGCTCTGAGCGATATGAAACCTACGCAGTTTCTCCCCACCCACTGCAACCGCAATGACTATATTTTTGAAGATGCCAAAACCTGGGGCAGAAATGGATACGTTGACATTACCGCCAGCTCCTACCCTTACTTCCCCGATTATGAGATAAAACCCTCTAAAGCCATCAAAGAGCTGGTAGCAGCTGGAGTTCCCCTTGAACATATCACCATGACCAGCGATGCATGTGGCTCACTGCCCCATTTTGACGAAAAAGGCAAGCTGGTAAAACTGGAAATGGGATACCCCAAATCCATTCTGGATGAAATGGTGGATGCCGTGGAGCAGGAAGGTATGAAGCTGGAAGATGCCCTCAAAGTGGTTACCAGCAATGTGGCCGATATCCTGTGGCTGCACAGAAAAGGGCGTATCGCTGCGGGCAAGGACGCTGATATGGTGCTTGTCAACGATAAATACGAAATTGTACACCTTGCCGCCATGGGCCAATTAATGGTTGAAGACAGCGTAATGCTCAAAAAAGGCAGCTACGAAAGATAGCACACTGAAGGTAAGGTTTATTCTGCAATAGTTTGCTGGTAGCGAAAGCAGGAAACCAGATGGTCGTTCACCATGCCTATGGCCTGCATATGCGCATATATGATGGTGGTACCCACAAACTTAAAACCTCTCTTTTTCAAATCCCTGCTCAGGGCATCCGACAAGGGTGTGCTGGCAGGGATTTCTTTTAGGCTTTGCCAGCTGTTTATGATAGGCCTGTAATTGGTAAACGACCAGATATACTTATCGAAACTGCCAAACTCCTGCTGCACCTCCATGAAGCGATGGGCGTTGTTGATGGCCGCCTGAATCTTGAGCCGGTTACGGATAATGGAGGCGTCGGTGAGCAACTCCTCAACCCGGGCATCATCAAACTCAGCCACTTTGCGGGGATCAAACCCGGCAAAAGCCCTGCGGAAGTTCTCCCGCTTTTTCAGCACGGTGAGCCAGCTCAGTCCTGCCTGCATGCTTTCCAGCACCAGGAATTCGAAGTGTTTATGGTCGTCGTGCACGGGTACGCCCCACTCCTTGTCGTGATAGGAAATATATAAGGGGTCGTTACCGCACCAGGGGCATCGGTTGGTTTCCATTTCTGCTGTTATTTGGGCAGCTGGCCAAACAGGCCTGCCAGCCAATGATGAAACTTGTGAATGCCCGTGGGTTGGGTGTGCATAAGAATACACTGCCCCACTACCGCCCCCGGGTGGTCTTGCAGCAGGTTTTTTACATCAGCACCGGCGCTCATTTGCTGCACCCAAAGGTGGGTAAAGCCTTTTTCCAGGGCTTCCTGCACCAGGGTCGAGGTATTTTCGGGACGGGTTATGATGTATAAAGCCTTCACATCGTCCGGTAAGTCGTGCAGGCCGGCATATATTACTTCACCATCAGGGGTTACCCCTCCTGCAGGGTTTACCGGATACAAGGGATACCCTTTCTCTTTCAGGGTGGTATAAACCACGTGTCCGAATTTCTTGGAATTGACCGAATAACCGGCAAAGGCTATGGACGGCTGCGACAAAAAATCGTCAATTTGTGCCCGTGTTGCTTTCATGAAAAGTTTCTTTAATGCATGGTAACCCTGCAAAATTAGAAAAGCTTTCGATTCCATGGCATATATCTGCCAACAATATCATTTTTCTTATCTTTGAGTGTAACCGAATCTTTTATCTGTTTATGAGAAAACTGTTTCAGACCCACATATTAGGCTGCTCTGCTGCAACTCCCACGTCCTTACGACATACCACGGCACAGCTGCTGCAATACCACAACAAGAACTTTTTGCTGGACTGTGCCGAGGGCGCACAAAAGCAACTGCGCAGACTGCGACTGCCTATGATGAAGATTGACCATATTTTTATCTCACATCTGCATGGCGACCACTACCTGGGTCTGCCCGGCCTGCTGTTTTCCTACCATCTGCTTGGGCGCGACCGCAAACTACATATCTATTCGCCCCCGGGCCTGCAGGAAATTATTGAGCTGCAATTTAAAGCCTCTAAGCATGTTCCTGCTTACATTATAGAATTTCATGAAATTACAGAAGGAAAACAAATCATATACGAAGACAAGCACCTGAGTGTGGAAACCATGGAGATGTGGCATCGCTTGCCCACCTTCGGGTATTTGTTTCGCGAAAAACCTGCCCTGCCCAATATGAGCAAGGAGGCCATCGCTCTTTACGATATTCCCGTGGAGCAAATCAACAATATCAAGGCAGGAAAAGACTTTACTACGCCACAGGGCGAAGTCATCCCCAACGAAAAGCTTATCACCCCGGCCCCACTGCCCCGCTCTTTCGCCTTTTGCTCCGATACGGGTTATACAGAGCAATACCTGGAGCAAATCAGCGGAGTGGACTTACTGTATCATGAGGCAACCTTCCTGCAGGATAAAGCCGCCATTGCCCGCGAAAAGACCCACTGCACCACCTTTGAAGCAGCCACCATTGCCGCCAAAGCACAGGTAAAGCAACTCATGCTGGGGCATTATTCAGCCCGGTATGATGATATGGCATTGTTTGAAAAAGAGGCGCGGAGTGTATTTCCCAACACCCTGCTGGCGCAGGAAGGCATGAAGATAGTAGTTGGTGAGGATTCCTGAGGAGGGCAACGATTAAAAAAATAATCCCAGCAAATCCCATTTATCAGGCAGGTGGTTGTAGCCCAGGTAATTTGTATGGGCAAGCACCTGGCCGATAGCGTCCGGGTGATGGGAAACGCCTTGCAAGGCTTTTATTAAAGGATGCTCCCGGGGCAATTCTGTTGTATTTTCTTTCAGCGATACCTCTTTAAAAATTCCGTTTTTAACGCTTATAACAGCCTCAAGGCTCCTGCCGTTGAGGGAAAGACTGTTCTTGAAAGCATATACTGGAGAATAGCCGTAATTCCAGTGCCACTGGCTGTATTTCTCTTCCACCAGGCGGTGAATGCTGCGGATATCGTTGGAAGCAAGCGTATAGTGCTGTGCGGAAGTGAAATAAGCTGCAAGAAATTGCTTCAGCTTAAAGGTAAATTCCTCCCGTGACGTGGCAACCGGTAAAAAACTGCTGATATTAGCCACCACGCTTCTGTTAGACTTTACCGCCTTGCTTTCAAAGTTTTCTTCCTTTGCCTTGATGGCCTCATTGAGGTTGTCAAGGTTGGAATCGAAAAGCAGGGTGCCATGGTGCAGCACTTTGTTTTTATAGACATGTTCGGCATTACCCGATATTTTTAACCCCTGAACCCTGAGGTCATTTTTTCCCTGGAAACTGGCATCCACCCCCATGGATTGCAGGAAGTCAATTACCGGCCGGGTGTGCGCCTTAAAATCTACCATCTTTTCTTTTTCCGTTTGGCGGATAAAGGTAAAGTTGATGTTGCCGGGGTCGTGAAATACGGTTCCTCCGCCCGAGAGGCGTCGCACCACGGGGATATTATGCTTTCGTACAAATGCCAGGTTGATTTCAGCGAGGGTGTTCTGGTGCTTGCCCACAATGATGCTGGGGTTGCTGCGCCAAAGCATCACCACTTCGGTGTCAAGGTGTTTGAGGAGATATTCCTCTGTGGCAATATTGAAATAGGGATCGAGAGAGGGGTTTTCAACAAAAAGCATAGGCAGAAGTTAAAGCCCGCAAAAATAACAAATGCAGGCGTAATACAGCACACTAAAGGCAGGAGATACGATTGGAAATTTTGCGGGCGATATAATGATCGTCAATATCCTGCAAAAGGCTTTCCAGCACTTCTTTATTGTCAATGCGGGAAATGGCCTTTTTGCGAACTTCGAAATCCGGATCGTTTTTCACTATACCCGCCAGCACCTGTGTATCCTGGAGTTTTGCCACGGCCTTGTTGCGCACGTAGTAGTCGGGGTCTTGCAGTGCCATGGTGGTAATCACATCCATATTTTGTATTTTCTCTACGGCCAGCGCCCTCACGTAGTAGTCCTTGTCCTGGCGGGCAATTTCTATGAGGATAGCCTCATCATTGATTTTTTTCAAGGCATCGGAGCGGATGTAAAAATCGTTATGATTGCGGGCAATTTCTATGAGGATTTCTTCATCGGTAACTGACTCTACCAGTGATTTGAGGATGTCGCGGTCGGTAATATGATTGATAAGTTCCAAAAGTATTTTGTCATTTTTAATACCGGCCAGTGCATCTTTGCAGATGTAATAGTCTTCCTGGCTTTTCAGCACGATATGGGCAAGGGTTTCGGGGTTTTTGATATTACGCACGGCAGCTACCCTCACATAATAATCGCTATCATTGAGCGCAATCTGCATCAATACATCTTCATCCTGAATTTTTTCGGTAGCCATCTGCCGTACGTAGTAGTCGGGGTCGTTGGCAGCTACTTTTCTCAGTACTTCCTGGTCTTCAATTTCTTTGATGGCTTCCACCCGGTCGTTGTAGTTTACCGCGTTAAAAACCGTGAAGATAAGCGCTGACTCGCGGGTTTCGCCTGACTGCCCGTTGTTATTCTTTTCCTGTTCCATACCGGTGTGTTTTTTCAAATTACGCACCCTAAGAAGCTGATGCAAGAGTTTTTATAATTTCAATAAAAATACGAAAAATATAAAAACATTTACAAAGGCCTGATATTTAATTACAACCCTGATTTTTTTCCATTTCCTTTACATGAAAAAGGCACACCGGATAACCGTGTGCCTGTGTAATCGTTTATTTTTTTGAATGTACTATTGTATCAATCTTGCTATTTGCTCCAGGGGGATGGTATTTGCCATATCCACGACCTCTTTTTCGGTCACCCCGTTTACGCTAAAGTTTAGCAGCGATGCGCCAAAGGGCACCTGCACACCCCATGAGAGTGCTCCGTCATCGTCCTCACTTTTTATCAGCACAGCGCGGTAGGTACCCACGCGAATTCTTTTGCGGTTGGGGTCGCCGATTACCGGTAAGGCCAGTAAGGCATTCACCCCGGCCAGCAAAGGAGAGTCGGCAATAATCTGAAGGCTGGCATCGGTGTCTTCATGGCCTGCATAGGCGCGTGACACGTACAGGCCGGCATAGCCCAGGGATGCTGAGCCCACTTCTTCTTTTTCCTCTTTATATTGCATGGTACCCATATTTTCGGGTAGAAGCTTAAGGATTTCCTTTCCTATGGCAATATCCAGTTCATAGAGTGCCTGCTGAAGGGCATGGCGGGTATTTTCCAGTTCTCCCTTATCCCAGGCCTGACGTGCCTCGCCCAATGAGGATTCTACCTCCTGTGCCGGTAGCCCTTGCATACCCATGGCCAATAGTATGAGAATAATTATCTTTTTCATTTTTCTCCCAGTTTTTGTTGAATGGTACTTAAGCTGAATTGCTCTGCAGCTTGCATAAAATCACTTTCCGAGGCATAGTTTACCCCCTTGAGCACAAATATGGACGATTGCCCGAAAGGAGCCGACAAGGTGTAGCCTTCCCGGGCATCATATTCCAGGTAAGCCCGCTGCTCCTGAAACCGGATTTGCTTATGGTTTTCCTGTTCTCCTGCCTGGCGGTACATTTCTCCGGCCATGAGCACAGCAGCAGCTCCGATTATGCCGGCATCATTGCCTATGGTAGCCACCAGCTGCATATCTTTTCCATCCTCATAAATCCTCTCGATGATAAGCCCTACAAAGCCTATCCCCGAGCTGGCAACCTTGTCGTTGTCCTCAAGGTATTGCAGATTTCCTACCTTTTGCGGCAAGGACTGCAATACATTGTTTCCCATTTCTAGCTCCACGCCCCACAGGGCTTGCCTGATTTCATGCCTTGTGCCCTTAAAATCCCTTGACGAGAAATAAGAAGAGGCATCGGCTATAGCTTTTTGCACATCCGGAGCTTCCTGTATAAGCCCTCCTTCGGCTCTGTGTTCGGGCGATCTGCGGCGGTTCTCGGTCTCCTCCCGGCCTTTTTCGTCCTTTCCGAAAATTTCTTCCACTGCTTTTCTTTCGGCTTCCTCCTGCATCCGGCGGATAAAACGTCCCTGGGCCTGGGTCATGGTGCTGTACACAAGCATAAGCGCGCCCAGTAAAACCCAATACCTGAATAATTTCATAACTGCTGCTTTTAAATGTTTACATAAAACAAATTTAATGGAAATATTACACCATTTCAAAGATGTTATGTATTTTTTTAAAGATGATTTACGTGCAGCAGTACGAAGTTTTTCACATAACCCTTCCCCGCCCCCTCCCTACCAGCCTACGCTAGCTAACCAGGTGTTCGTATTGCCTTTCCAATTGCCCGGCAGATCGCTATCGTTTATAGTGCCTTCAGGTGTATTAATCCCTAAGCCGACTGCAATTAAATGGTAATGCAGTATTACGACTCACGTCTAAGGTGCTAATTTGATTTTCATTAACATATGAATCTTCGAGCAAAGTATTTTTGGTCACATCTAAGGCGGTTAATTGATTATTGTAGCAAATTAGTGACTTTAATGCTATATTCCGGCTCACATCCAACTAGGTTAATTGATTATTGTGGCAATCTAAACTTTTTAGCTCCGCATTTTGGCTAACATCTAAAGCTGTTAATTGTATATTATCACATCGTAACGTTTCAACCTTTTCGGTAATATAGATAGTGCGCTTAGAAGCTGAGGAATATGTGTGAGAAAATCTATAGCCTCCCGGTAAATCAAGTGAATCTCCCTCATTCAAATTACTCTTTTTCCCATCACCCCAATGAATTACAATAATATTGGCGCCTGATACAGTAATCCATAACTCGGTGGCCCTTGTAGTCATGATGATACTACCTTCGGGATATTCCACTTTGTCCTTGCCACACGCCTTTAGCGTAAAGGTTAATAATACGGTCAATGCCCACAGGGCGGCGTATTTTCTGTCAAGATATATTTATCATACTCCTGGTTTTTTTAAAATTCCTGACGTCATTAACGGCATGAATTATACATCCAATTCTTTTCTTGC
>SLOR01000045.1 GCA_007132395.1 Bacteroidales bacterium | reverse complement strand
GGTGCACCGCCGATAACTACCTCATGAAAGTTTCCGCCAAAGGCTTCCATAAGGGTTTTGCGGATTTTCCCTTCAATAAGCTTGTCAAGCACGGGCATTTTTAACAGCATCTTTATGCCCGACTGGTTGAGTTTGGGTAATATCTGCTTTTTGTAAATTTTCTCCATAATCAAAGGTACTGCAAGTACCAGGCGTGGACGCACATCCTTAAAGGCTTGCAGGATAATCTGAGGAGAAGGGGTTTTGGTAAGATAGGTGATGTGGCACCCCAGCGTGAAAGGCCACAGGAACTCAAATGCGCAACCATAAGCATGTGCCAGGGGCAGAAAGGAAACGATATTGTCGCCCGGCTCAAGGGGCATATTTTCGTTGGCGTAAATGATGTTGGCCATCAGGTTGTTATGCGTGAGCATTACCCCTTTGGTAAAACCAGTGGTACCCGAGGTATAGCTGAGCACGGCAAGCTTATCGTTCTCAACAGGCTTCAGGTTAAAGCTTTCTGGGGTGAGGCCTTTGGGGTGTTTGTCCCTGATTAAGACATCCATTTTGCCCAGGGTTTGGGTAATCTTTTTGTGCTTGCAGTCGGCCAGCAGAGAAAAATCGGTCAGAGAAAAGAAGTAGCCAACATCTTTCATCTGGCATACATCAAGATTTTCAAAGATGTTGTCTGCTGCAAAGAGCAGGGTCGCATCCGAATGGTTTACGATGTGGTGGATGTCATTGGGTTTAAAATCGGGCAAAATGGGTACAATCACCGCTCCGTAGCTTACGGTGGCCAGATAAGTGATGGCCCAGTTAATGCTGTTTTTACCCACCAGTGCCACCTTATCGCCGGGCTTTACCTTACAGGTATCAAAAGCCAGGTGTATTTCGGTGATTTTTTTGCCGATATCAGCATAGGTTACACTTTCGCCACGGTAATTGCTCATGGCCTTGATGCTCCAGTTTTTACGAATACTGTCGCAGATGAGATCTGATAGTTTTTCCTTCATCATAACTTGCAGGTTTTATTGAAAACTCCCTTTTCAAGCTGGCAAGGTAAGAAAAAAAACAATCAAATATAACGGGTAAATATATTTTAACAAAACAAATGTTTTAAAACATGGTTTAAGGAATCTGCTTTGCTTTAGTGTTTTAGGGGATTATTTTATGTATTTGTCTAAGGCATATTTACCCGCACCCATAATAAGCAGGATAATATAAACCAGCAGGTACATCAGTCCTAATTCTTTTCTTGCGAAAGGGTCATCTGCATGCACGATAAATACCGCCACAATCATTGTAAAAAGTAGGGAGAAAGCCGCAAGACGTGTGGCCAGACCCAGCATGACAAATATTGACCCGACAAATTCAGCAATTACTGCCATCACCAGTGATAGCGTTGCTCCCATACCCAATGGGTCAGGGAAAGATATTTCGCCGCCTTCCATAAGGCGCAAAAGCTTGGGCCAGCCATGGGTTAGCATCAGCAAGCCAATACCTATTCGGAGAATAAGCAATGAAATATTGGTTCTTGTATTGTATAATGTTGTGGAAAAAAGTTGAGCAATCATGACTTACACAATGAATGAATATTAAATGGATTTCGGAAATTTTAAACACGCAACAGAAGTAAATGTTTGGAAATTTCAATTTTAGGATGGAAGGGTTTTATAGCAGGGATAGTCCCGGGTTCTCATATTCATGCATTAAAATGTTTTTTGTAAATAAATAAAATAAATCAACTGCTTTGCAGCATTTCGCTTTCGGATTCCGTATAGGGGGTATAAACTTTTAATTTCAGCACTTACCAAAAAACACACCTATGAAAGCTAGAAGATTTAACATAGTGGCCCTGTTGCTGCTTTTATCAGGCCTGTTTTTCTCCTGTGAGAAAAACCCGGAAGAATATACCTACGACGCCTGGGCACCGGTGTACATGAACTTCGAGGAGTTCCGCCAGCCGCTGAAAGCCATGCCGGCCAGAGGCATACAGCAATCCGGTAAAATTTACTTCAAAGACAATTTCATTTTTATCAATGAAGTAAACAAGGGTATTCATATAATTGACAATACCTATCCTGGCTCACCTGAAGCAGTGGCGTTTTACGATATACCCGGCAATGTGGATATGGCCATCAGGGGCAATACCCTTTTTGCCGACAGCTATATTGACCTGGTTGCCATTGATATAAGCAACTTGCACAGCCCTCAGGAGATAAGCCGTATGGAAAATGCATTCCCTGAAGTGTTGCCTTTACCTGAAGATCAATCTATTCCCTATGCCTGGGATCAAATTGACCGCAGTAAGGGAGTAGTAGTGGGTTGGAAAAAGGAGAAAGTTACGGGCTACCATTACCATGGTGGATGGGGATGGTGGGGACGCAATTTTGCTACAATGGATGCCGCCTCAGCTGAGAATAGTGCCGGCATTGCAGGCTCCATGGCCCGCTTCATGCTTTACGATCATTACCTGTATGCCATTCCACAGTCTTATGTGCTCAAAACCATTGATGTGTCATCTCCTGCATCCATGCAGCAAACCGACAGTATTCATACCTGGCGAGAAATGGAAACATTGTTTCGTTACAAGGAAAATCTGTTTGTAGGTACTACCACCGGCATGGTGATTTACAGCCTTGAGAGTCCTGCAAAACCCGAGTTTGTTTCAGAAATTAACCACATGAACGCCTGCGACCCGGTGGTGGTAGAAAACGATATTGCTTACGTTACATTGCGCTCCGGCAACTGGTGCATGAATACCACCAACCAGCTGGATGTGATTGATATTTCTGATATCACTTCCCCCAAACTGCTCAAATCCTATCCCATGTTCAACCCCCACGGGCTGGGCATCGACAACAGCATTCTGTTTATCTGCGACGGCGCAGCCGGGCTCAAGGTGTATGACGCCTCCAACCCGTTGGCCATCCAGTCCAATTTGATTGCACATTTTGAAGATATTGACACATTCGATGTTATTCCCCTGGGCAATATCCTGCTGCTCATAGGGCAAGACGGACTGTTTCAATATGATTATTCCGACCCGCAAAATATTACCCTGCTCAGTCATATCAAAGTAGGCAGCTAAGCCTGCCAAGAGAAACCCTTTCATCATTATTAAATTAAGTAACCCAAAAAAACAAAAAAAATGAAGTACGTTAGATTCAGCACACTTACAGCCATTTGCATAATAGCTGTTATGGTATTCAGCAATTCGGGCTGCGAAAAAAACGAGGATTTTAACAAAGACAAGGATCACGAAAAGATTGCCGATTGTTTTGTTACCTCAATATTTGACATTCAAGCACCGGGCGAGATAAAAGCCGGAGAGCCCACAGAGTTTTTGGTAAAATATATCAAGCCCACTCCCTGCGAAGAATTTAAGGGGTTTCATGTACACACCTCTGGAAATACACTTTCCCTTGAGGTATGTCTTAAGCTGTATGATGGTCCCTGCATAACGGTTCTGGACGAGGGAGAAGCCACTTTCATCAGAACCTTTTCTGAACCCGGACTTTACAAAATAAAATATAAGGAGTGGGACGAGGAAAAAGTACTGGAAATAAATGTAATATAACGTTCCTTGCCATTTTTGTTATCCATGGAGAATGTCTGTTTGCATGATATTATGTGTTAAATTTATATCGATTTTACACCATTGATAATGCTGCATACGTTGAACCCGGGAATCAATGCATCGCACTGATTCCCCGGGTTTATATAATAGAAAAAGAATTTTGGGGAATACCGACTATACAGATAAGCAATTGATAGAAGCATGCAGGCAAGGCAATATCCGTTATCAGGAATTGCTTTACCGGCGTTTTTATGCCTTTGCCATGTCGGTTTGCCTGCGTTATTCCCCCAACAGGGAAGATGCACTGGAAATCCTCAACGACAGTTTTATGAAGGTTTTCCAGAACCTGAAAAGCTTCGATACGGAAAAGTCTTTTAAGAGCTGGTTTCGCAAAATTCTTGTCAATACCTCCCTGGATAAATACCGTGAGAACCGGAAATTTCTGTTGCATGTGGAATACGACAGTGCCGACCTTGAAATCGCCGATGATACAGTATCGCATCAAAAACTGGATGCAGAGGAAATACTGGCTATGATGGCGAGGCTGCCAGCCATTTACAGGCTGGTTTTTAACCTTTATGAAGTGGAAGGTTATTCTCACGATGAAATTGCCGGCATGCTGGATATTGCACCAGGCACCTCACGTTCACACTTGAGCAGGGCCAAGCAACTTTTAAGAAAGATTTATACAGAAAATAAAAGTAAACCCTATCATGAAGCCATTTGACGAAAACTTTGCCAATAATGTTCGCGAGGCTTTTGATAACTATCAGGAGCCGGTGGATGAGCAGGCCTGGGCTGGCATGAAAAGCAGGCTGCAGCCGGGTTCCAACAGGCGCATGGTGGCATTTATTCCTTTGTGGGCTAAGGCAGCGGCCGTAATTCTATTGGTTTCAACCGTGGGCTTGTTTACTCTTCGCCACTGGCAGATGCTGTCTGACAAGGATTCATTGCATGTGCTTTCCGATACAGAACAATATGACAGCAGGCCGGCTGCAGCGCAACAAAGCGCCGGAGATGAATCAGCGAAAGGGACGGGGGAGCAAGTGGCGGATAAACGGGCTATGACGGCTCAAAAGGATAGGGATAGTAAACCCGAATTTCCGACCCATAGGGAGGCATCTTCTATACTGGCTGAAGCATCCCACGAAACAGAATCAAGGTCTGCAGAGCCCAAAGAAGAATTTACTGCCGGGCAGGTGGTTGAAATTTCGCAAGAGCAGCTACATCAAGTGCTGGCTGTGGAATTGGCGCAAGCAGCAGATGACCTGCCAATTGCACTACCTGCAGAAGAACAGAGCACGGAATCCGTTGTAGTGAGGATATTGGCAGAACGGGATGAAGGCTGGCTGGCAGCAGCAGATTACATGCCCGCAGTAAAACAGGAAAGTTCAACTTCCTACCGTTTTGGAGCGGGCCCTATGAAAGCCTTTGTGCCGGGTGAAATCAGTCAGGGTATGGGCTTTTCTGCCGGCCTCACGGGTGACTGGGCGCTGGCACACAATGTAAGCATAAGCACGGGGGGTGCCATCGTGTACAATCAGTTCAGGTTTGATGAAATGGCGTTTACCGGAGGAAGGGGTGACTATTACGCTGATGCCAGCCTTCCCAATATAGGCGCTGCCGACAGAGTAAATGTGTTGTACCAGCGTGAATATACCGACTTTGAATTTTATGCCATTGATATCCCTGTAAATGTAAGCTATCGGCTGCGCGATGCGGCCAAAAGCCAGGTTTATGTGTCGGCGGGTATCTCATCCTTTGTGTACCTGATGCAAAGCTACAGCAGCTATGGGGAGGTGATGGCAGAAATGACATTTAACGGGAACAGCCAGACCAATTTCGCCAGTGTAACACATGATGGGAGCTTCAGCCCCTTTGACCGCTTCGATTTTGCCCGTTTCCTGAACCTTTCTGCAGGCTACGTGATCAAGCGAGAAGAATACCAGTTTATCATTGAGCCTTTCGTCAAGATGCCCTTTGGCGGTGTAACAAGCTTTAACCTCGACATGGGCATGGCAGGCCTAACACTTAAATACGGTTTTTCACGCTAAGAAACACAATTTAGCCTTCCTTGCTTACTCCCTGCTTTCCATGCTTAATACTACCCATCCTTTCACGGGGATAAGTCTTATCCTGTCGGTGCGTTCCTGCCTGGGAGGCGCCTGTTGTCGGGGTCTGCCATACCTGTCGGAAGCCCCGGTTCTCTGTTGTCCCTGTCCACTACTTATTAATTGTGCCTGGTGCAGCTCCGAAATAACACCTATGCTGAAATTGCTGAGCTCTTCAGCAGATTTTCCGGTTTGGGAAAAAGCAAATCTGATTTTAAAAACGAGTTCTCCGGCTTCATCCAGCAAAACTTTGGCCTGGTGAGTGGTAGCAAAGCGGGTGCCGAGGTTGTCGCGCACCACCGATTCGCGTTTGTTTACCGCATCCACCCATGTGGCATGATCGAAAGGAATCCTGCGCAGGGTGTCACCACTTTCGTACATTTTCTGTATCAGCTCTTCCTGTCTTCTCATCATTTCTGCCCGCGCAGCCGGAAAGGCGATGCCGAACTTTTCATTTTGTTTCCCCTCAGGGTCAATCCATACACTAACGCCGTTGATGAGCAGGCTGCGGATGCTAAGGCTGTCGGAGGTGCGGATTTCTGTAAAGATGCTGTCCTGCTCAAAGCGTGTTCTGACTTTTACCTGGCTGTTGGGGATAAAAACGTAGCCCTGCAAGCTATCCTGCTGCCATGACTGGTCCTGTAGTTGGTATGCCGTTGCCGAAACAGTGGCCGTTCTCACAGTGCTGCAGGAGGTATGAATAAGGGCAGATGAAATGATGAAAAGGAAGAAAGCGGCAACTGAAAGTGCCCTTATGAAATTTTTTGGTTGTAATGCTTTTTTGTATTTCATGGTATGCTCTTGATTCAGTGTTTGTGTATGATTCTTTTCTACAATAATGAATAACTTTTTGCTCATATTGTTTGTCCTTGCGAATAAATTTTACCCCTGATGAGTTCCGCCAGGAAACAAACCCATTGTTCTTTGTCGTTAAGGCTTTCTGTCCATTCAAATCTATCGCCCCCGTTTTGCTCAAAAAGATGGCGATACTCTATGCCTAGCTCAACAATGGTTTCCAGGCAATCAGTTACAAACGACGGACTCACCAGCAAAAGATTTTTTACTCCTTGCCGGGCTTTAGCTTTAACCTCTTCATCAGCAAAGGGAGAAAGCCAGCTTTGTGAAAAGCGCGACTGAAAGCAAACGGTGTATTTGTCTTCGGGCAGGTTGAGTTGCGATGCCAGCAGTCGCGTGGTGGCATAGCAAGCGGCACGATAGCAATATGGATTAGACGGATTAATTTCTTTGGAGCAATTAAAATGGCTGCAATCTTTGCCCTGGTGTGTGGCATTTACATGTTTTAGCGGCAGGCCGTGATAACTGAAAAGAACATGGTCGAATTGTTCCGGTTTTTTGTTTTTGACGTTTTCAGCAAAACAGGCGATGAAATCTTCATGGTTAAAAAATGGGGGAATGGTTTGCAAGGCAGGTATATTGTTCCACTTGCTTATTTCGCTATGAACACATTCCAGGATTGTTCCCGTGGTGGAAGAAGCATATTGGGGAAAAAGAGGCAGCAACACCACCCGGCTGTACTGATTGCTTTTCAACTGCTGCAGTGCATCTTTCAGCGAAGGGTTGCCGTAGCGCATACCCAGCATTACCTCATAGCTGTCGCCCAGCTGCTCCTGCAACTTATTTCTCAGGCTTAAGGAGTGTACCAGCAGGGGAGAACCCTCGGAGGTCCACACCTGCTCATAAAGCTTTGCCGATTTGGGAGCCCTGAAGGGTACGATAATGCCGTTGACCAGCATTTTGCGCAAAACTGCGGGCATGGTAATCACCCGGGCATCTCCCAGAAATTCCTTCAGATAGCGGCGTACTGCCCCAACCGAGGTATTGTCGGGGGTTCCGGTGTTGGAGAGGATTACGGCTGTTTTGTCCATTATTGTCTTTCGATTACCTGGTTTGCAAGCATTTTCCCTTGTTTGGCCCTGTCGGCCATGCCAATGCCATCGCGCATGTTGCCTCCCAGGATTAAGCCCGGGTATTGATCTTCGAGCCGGGCTATGGTAGCAAATCTTGTACCACTGTAAATGTCGTATTGCGGGATGGCGTAATCGTATCTCGTTATTTTGAAAAGGTCTGGGCGGAAGGTTTTCAGCCCCATCAGATCAGTAATTTCTCTTTCTACGGTAGAGCGAATTTGTGTATCATCCATATCCGCTACCTGCGGGTTGCGGATGCCGCCCATAAAAATGGTAAGCAGCGCGCCCCCTTCAGGAGCTCTGTTGTGAAACAGGGTGGACATGTACAACACGCCCAGTATATCTCTTTTTTCTTTTGAAGGAATCAATCCTCCGAAACCATCCAGGGGAATTCCATCCCATTGCCTGAAACCTAAACTTACTTCAGTTATTTTGGCGTAATTCAGTTGGGTTACCTTTTCAAGTTCCTGCTTTTCTATGAAAGGGAATAGATTTTCCAGTTCAAAGGAACCTCCCGTAAATACGATATTGCGGGCCTTTAGTTTTTGTTTGCCATTGTCATCCTGCCAAGTGGCTTCATAGATTCCTTCTTTCGGGTTTATTTGCAGATCCTGTATTCCAAATTCAAAATTGCCTTTTCCATTATATTCGTACAGAGCATTTGCCAGGGTGGAGAGTCCGCCGCGGGCGGCAAAAACTTTACGGGTAACTTTTTTCTCCGCCTCCGTTTTTTTCTCCATTTGCTTTTTTATGGCTCCCCCGATAAAGCTGCCGTAGTTCTGCTCAAGGTTGTAGAGTTTGGGCAGGGCATATTTTGGAATGAGAACGTTGGGGTCGCCGGCATATACCCCAATGATGAAAGGATCCACGGCATAATCCAGAAAGCTTTTTCCCATG
>SLOR01000355.1 GCA_007132395.1 Bacteroidales bacterium | reverse complement strand
GGCGTAAGGGTGTTTTTTCCAATGTTTCCGCCGATAATCACACCCGGCTTATGCTTGCGCAGGTTATTTACGAAAACATCCACGCCGGGGTTGTTGAACCCCATGCGGTTGATGAGTGCCTGGTCCTTTTTAAGGCGAAACAGCCGTGGCCTGGGGTTGCCGGGCTGGGGCAGGGGGTTTACGGTTCCAATTTCAATGTGTCCGAAACCAAAAGCCGACAAATGGTTGTAGATGTTGGCCTGCTTGTCGAAACCGGCGGCCAGCCCTACCTTATTGGGAAATTTTATACCGAATACTTCCGTTTCCAGTTGTTTGTTTTCAAGGGTGTAGCATTTTTTCACCAGGGCTTTTATGCCCGGAATGGCAAATGCCAAATGCAGCCCGTTTACCACCCAGTGGTGTACCCGTTCGGGGGGGAAAAGAAACAAAACAGGTCTTAAGAAATATTGGTACATCCGTGTGAAATTGAAGGGAAAATAAAAAAGGACCCGAAATATTTGCCGTGTCTGTACAAACAGGTATTTAACCTGCTTCAATTGCTTGTTGTTGCATTACTCCCATTGATTGCAAAACCAGACCTGACAGGTGTTTATTCCGGGTCCGGTGGGTTTTATTTCTTCTGGGTTTTGGAAGAAGTGGTCTTGGGAGCTGCTGACTTCTTTACAGATCCTGCAACTTTGGGGGCTGCTTTCTTTTTGGTGGCCTTTGGTTTTTCTTCCTTTTTATCAGCTGAGGCTTCTTCCTGACCTTCCGGCTGTTGCTCTTCTTCAACAGGTTCGCTGATGAGCTCATGTTCCAATAACATGTTGTACCACTGCAGCACTTTTTTCACATCGCTGGGATATACTCTGTCTCTATCGAAATCGGGCAATACTGATTCGAAATAATCGAACAGTTGCTTGCCATCTGCTTTCAGGTCAATGGATGCTTTTTTGCCTTCTTCCTTCTGATGAATACTCCACAATACATCCTTCAAAGGTATGTCCTCGGTGTAAGTAAACATACTGATGTCTTCCAATACAGAAGAGCGATGCGTGGCAAAAACAGGCATTTTCTTCCCATCGGTCAACGATTCTACTATCAGTCCTCCCTTGGTCTGAGAAACAATTTTGAAAAGACCGCCTTTGCCGGAAATGGCCATTATCTTACTTAAATCCATTTTGATAATTTTTGTTTGTGATTGATAATTTTCTTATGCCTTTAGAGTGCAAAATTAATGAATAATGAAAAAGAGCGCCTGTTTATCTACAGGAAAAACATCTCATCAATATTTTTCCCGGGAAACACCTTACACTATAGCAGATAAAGCAGGGTGTGTCGGGGTGTAATTAGTCAGCAAACATTTGCAGGCTATGCAGTTTTTTGTAATAACCTTCCAGGGCGAGCAACTCCTCGTGCGTGCCTTTTTCCACGATTTTTCCTTCGTGCATAACGCAAATTAAATCCGCATTCACAACGGTGGATAGCCTGTGTGCAATAACGATGGAGGTGCGGTTTTTCATAACATTGCTCAGGGCTTCCTGTACCAGCTTTTCTGATTCAGTATCAAGGGCCGAGGTGGCTTCGTCAAGAATGAGGATGGGTGGGTTTTTCAGGATTGCCCTGGCAATACTCAGGCGCTGGCGTTGCCCGCCCGAGAGCTTGTTGCCCCTGTCGCCGATATTGGTATAATAGCCCAGGCTGGTTTTTATAATAAACTCGTGGGCATTGGCGATTTTTGCTGCACGTATTACATCTGCTTCGGCTACATTGTATTCACCAAATGCGATGTTGTTGAAGAAGTTATCGTTAAATAAAATGGCTTCCTGATTAACGTTGCCCATGAGAGCCCGTAAGTCGTGAATTTTGATGTCTTTGATATTGATTTCATCGAGCAATACCTCGCCGCCTGTTACGTCGTAAAGGCGGGGTATCAAATCAACCAGTGTGGACTTTCCCGCACCCGACTGGCCCACCAGAGCAATGGTTTTTCCTTTGGGGATGGTAAGGGAAACATTGTCAAGCACCAGGTCTTTTTCGTAACGGAAGCTTACATTTCTCAACGCTATGGAATCGGAAAATTCTTTAAGCTGTTTTGCATCCGGCTTGTCTTGAATGGTTACTTCTGCTTTCAGGATGTCATCGATACGATCTGCCGATGCCATTCCCTTTAAAATGTTGTAATAGGCTGTGGAAAAAGATTTTGCCGGATTTATTATCATGGCAAAAAGCATGAGGTAGCCGATAAATGCTGCGGGTGACAGGCTGCTGTCCTCACTTAGCACCAGCGATCCTCCGTACCATACGATAAGAATTACCACCACCGTTCCAAGGAACTCGCTCATGGGCGAAGCCAGATACTGCCGGCGATACATTTTGGTCATGATTAAAGTATAGAAACTGTTGATGCTTAGAAAGCGATCTTTCATCTTTTCCTCAGCATTAAACGCTTTGATAACCCTGATGCCTGTAAGGGTTTCTTCGAGCACCGAGAGGATTACTCCCAGTTTATTTTGCCCTTTGAGCGCAGTGGACCGCAAGGTTTTTCCGATACGGCCAATAATAAGTCCACTGATGGGTAATAATATCAAAACACCAAGGGTAAGACTCGTGCTCATGATGAGTAATGAGGCAAGAATCACTACAATGGTAATGGGTTCACGGAAGACCATCTCCAGAGAACTTATTATGCTATGCTCGATTTGCTGCACGTCGCTGGTCATACGGCTGATAAGATCACCTTTTTTCTCATTGGAATGATAGGAGAGGGGCAGCACCAGCGATTTGCGGTATAATTCGTTACGGATATCTTTTACCACCACATTGCGTATCCACGCCAGGTTGTACATGGCTGCATATTTGAAGGCGTTTTTTAAAAAACTCATCAAAATGGCAAATAAACCTACCACCATGAGGGTGGCAATACTGCCGTAATTCATCATCATATGGCTGGCCAGGTAATAAAAATTGTTAGTGAGGGCATCCGTGGACAATTGGAATGGCACAGGCTCGGTAACCACAGGCTGCATTTCAAAGAGAATCTGCAACACGGGAATAATCATGATGACGGAAAATACATTGAATATGGCACTCAGGAAACTGAAAAAAATGTTGAGTGCCACCGAGGTTTTATACGGGGTAAGGTAACTGAAAATTCTTCTGAATTTATCCATTGCCGAAAAAGGTTAAACAAATTAGCTGTGAAGTGATGATGAAATCCGTGAACAGGTTCTATTGTATTTCAGGCAGAATGCCGGTATAGTTAAACGGGGTGATTTCCAGCAACTGTTTCCTTGTATTATCGTCAATATCAAGGGTGTTGATGAAATTATGAATGGCGCAACTGTCAATTTTGCTGTTGGTACGAGTAAGTTCCTTGAGTTTTTCGTAGGGCTGCGGGTAATTGAGCTTACGCAAAACAGTTTGTATGGCCTCCGACACCACCATCCAGTTGTTATCGAGGTCGCGGTCAATGGCTTCTTTGTTGATAATGAGTTTGTCAAGACCTCTCATGCTGGATTTAAGGGTTATGAGCATATGAGCCAATGGCACTCCGATGTTGCGTAACACAGTAGAATCGGTAAGGTCGCGCTGCAGGCGTGAAATGGGCAGCTTGGCCGAAAGGTGCTCAAACAGGGCAATGGCAATACCGGCATTCCCCTCCGAGTTTTCGAAATCAATGGGGTTTACCTTGTGGGGCATAGCCGATGAGCCTACTTCTCCCTCCTTGATTTTTTGCTTGAAATAGTTCATGGAGATATAAGTCCACATGTCGCGATCCAGGTCGATGATAATGGTGCAAATCCTTTTGAGTGCGTCAAAAAGTGATGCCAGCCCATCGTAAGGTTCAATTTGGGTGGTTACCCGGGTGCGCTCCAGCTGAAGGGTTTGGCTGACGAAGCGGTTGGCAAAGTCATTCCAGTCAATATCAGGGTAAGCTGCCTTGTGGGCATTGAAATTGCCGGTGGCACCGCCGAACTTGGCCGGGTAAGGTAATGCTGTGAGTTGTTTTAATTGATTTTCCAGCCGGCAGTAAAAAACATATATTTCCTTTCCCAGGGTGGTGGGCGATGCGGGTTGCCCGTGGGTATGTGCCAGCATGGTTATTTCCAGCCATTGTTTGGAGAGGCTTTTGAGTACTTCCATGAGTTTATGCAACTCCGGCATTATCGCCTGCTCAATGCCTTCCTTCAACGATAGCGGAATCGCAGTATTGTTGATATCCTGGGAGGTAAGGCCAAAGTGGATAAATTCCTTGTATTGCGCCAGGGCCATTTCTTCAAATTTTTCTTTGATGAAATATTCCACGGCCTTGATGTCGTGATTGGTAACGCTTTCAATCTCCTTTACCCTTAAGGCATCTTTTTCTGAAAAGTTATCGCAAATGCTCCTGAGTGCCTCCAGTGTATCGGCATCAACATTCTTCAACTCAGGTAAGCCCTGCCGACACAATGCGATGAAATATTCAATTTCCACATAAACCCTGTAGCGGATAAGTGATGCTTCACTGAAATAACTTTGCAGCGCCTTGGTGGCTTTTGCATATCTTCCGTCAATGGGCGAAATACTGTGAAGAGCAGGATGTTCCATTTCTTTTGCTTTTTTTCAACCTCTGCACCGGCCAAAAGCCGGATTCAATAAAAACCGCCTCTTTTTTACGGAGGCGGCAGGTTAAGGGGTTTTATTTTCTTTTCTTTTTTTGTTGCTGTTGTTGCTTTGCCATATCCTCCAGTCTTTTTTGCCAGCTGGATTTCTTGACAGGCTTCTTCTTGTTTTCCTCAATCCTTACTCTTATTTTATCTTCGTCAATCATGTAGCGGAAAGCAAACATCTGTGCAAAGGTAATTACGTTGGCCAGGAAGTAGTAGTAGCTGAGTCCGGAGGCAAAACTATTAAAGATAAACAGCAGCATTACGGGCATAATATAAAGCATAGTTTTCATGCCGGGCATCTGTGTACCTGTACTCATCATCTGGCTGTTCATCCGGGTATAAATCACGGTAGATACCGCCATGAGCAGTGTAAACAAACTCACGTGGTCGCCATAACCAAATGGAACGGTAAATGGCAAGTCGATGATGGAGTCGTAGGACGAAAGGTCGTCGGCCCAAAGGAACGCTTCCTGCCTTAGCTCAAAAGAAGCAGGGAAGAAGCGGAACATGGCAATAAGGATGGGAAACTGCAATAGCATGGGCACACATCCGGCCATGGGGTTTACCCCGGCTTTTTTGTACAATGCCATTACAGCCTGCTGCTTTTTCATGGCATCTTCCTTCTTGGGGAATTTCTCGTTGATGGATTCAATATCAGGCTTCAGTACGCGCATTCTCGCCGAGGACAGGTAGGTCTTGTAAGCGATAGGGAATAGCACGGTTTTCAGCATGAGGGTAAGTATCAGGATGATAATACCGTAGCTGAGGTTAAAGCTGTCGAGGTAATTGAAAACAGGAATTACTATATACCGGTTTATCCATCCGAAGATAGCCCATCCCAGGGGGATTTGCTGCTCCAGCATAAGGTCGTATGCCTTAAGGGTAGTAAAGTGGTTGGGGCCAAAATACAAGTGCAGGGGTATGCTGTTGTTCTCTCTGGCACTGTAAGGAATATCAATGCTGGCGGTGGTATGTTTCAGCAAATCGTGATCATTCTCATCGTAGGATTGCGTGGTAACCACAGCGCTGCTGAACTGGTTGCCTGCAATAAGTACGGAGGAGAAAAACTGTTGCTTGAATGAAACCCATCTTACGCTTGTTCTGAGGTTTTCTGTAAGGTCGCGTGTTTCCCTGAGTTTTTCCACATCGTCGTTAAAATACTTGTAGTAAACGGTGGTGGTATTCATTTCATGTTTGCGACTCTTTTCCTGCCTGTGAAGGTCCATCTGCCAATCCAGGTTCAATAAGCTGGAGTTGGATGCAATTACATCTGTCATTCCCACGGTGTTTATGCGGAAATCGAGCATGTAATCATCTCCCTTAATGGTGTAAAGCAGCTCCAGATATTTGGGGTTTTCAGGCGTGTGGTTGTCGGGGTAAAGGCGCATGGAGAAATCAAAAGTCTCGTTTTCGCCCAGAACAACATTGCCATCCTGCACATGAGCATCTCCAAAATATGGTGTGAAGAATAACTCGCTGGTAGAGATAAGTCGGTTGGCAGAATAAAACTGCAGGTTGAATTTGTTATTGTCGCCGTACAGCAGACGCAGGGGTTCTTTATCCCATCGGTTGAACTCGGGCAGCTCAACTATTTCCAGGAAACCTCCCTTGTTGCTGAAGGTGAGTTTGAGTTTGTTGGTTTCAATGGTAAACTGTTCCTGCTCACCCATGGCCGCTCCGGCAAAATAGCCCATTCTGTCGCGCAATGCCGCCTGATGCAATGAGTCATTGCGGGCATCGGGAGTTTCAGCTACGGGTTGTTGCGTAGTATCAGTCTGCATCCCATTAGCTGCCTCTGCCTCACGAATTCTTTGCTGCTCATCCTGCCGGGCAGCATGAATGCTGTCCTGAATTCTTCTGGCTTCATGTTTCTCTTCTTCAGAGGGGGCATTAAGAATGCTGAATCCAATTAAAATAACAAAGATTAAAATCAGTCCAATTATGTTATCTCTGCTCATTATGAATGAATAGTTATTATAAAATAGGTTAGAATAAAGGGTAATTGATCTTATAGTACTACCCTGAAAAGATGCTGCAAAAGTACGAAAATGTTCTTTATTTATTTTTTACTTGCGTTAAATTCCATAGCGGCCTTAACAAAGTTTACAAATAAAGGATGGGGTTCAGCCACTGTACTCTTGTATTCGGGGTGGAATTGCACACCCACAAACCATGGGTGGCTCTCCAGTTCAATGATTTCTACAAGACCGGTATCGGGGTTTTTGCCTGAAGCCTTCATGTCATTTTCCTCAAAAGCTTTCAGGTAATGAGTGTTGAATTCATATCTGTGCCTGTGTCGTTCAGAGATTTCAGGGGTATGGTAAATTGCCGCCACTTTTGAGCCTTCTTCCAGTTCGCACTTGTAAGCTCCCAGTCGCATGGTACCGCCTTTAAGGTCTATTTTCTTCTGCTCTTCCATGATGTCAATAATGGGGTGAGGGGAGTCGGGCATCACTTCGGTAGAATGGGCATCGTTAAGTTTAAGCACATTGCGCGCGAATTCTATGCTGGCACATTGCATACCCAGGCAAATGCCGAAAAAGGGAATATTGTTGGTGCGGGCATATTCGATGGCTTTGATCTTTCCTTCGATACCTCTTTCTCCAAAGCCCGGTGCCACCAGTACTCCTGACACGTCGTCCAGCAGTTGCAGGCCGTCGGGTTTTTCCAAATGCTCAGAATGAACCATCTTCAGGTCAACCTTGCACTCGTTGGAGGTTCCGGCATGGATAAGAGATTCTATGATAGATTTGTATGCATCCATCAGCTCCACGTACTTACCCACCAGGGCAATCTTAACGGTTGATTTGGGGTTTTGCAGGCGGTTGAGAAAGAGTTCCCACTTATGCAGATCAGGCATACAATTGGGCGACATTTTGGTTTTTTTCAGCACCTGCAGGTCAAGCTTTTCCTCTTTCATCAAAAGGGGAACTTTATAAATGCTGTCGGTATCGATAGATTCAATCACGGCCTCCTTGCTTACGTTGCAGAACAAAGCAATTTTGCTGCGAATGCCTTCGTTGAGGTGTCTTTCTGTACGGCACACCAGTATGTCGGGTTGTACACCGTACTCCTGCATGGTTTTTACGCTGTGCTGAGTAGGTTTGGTTTTAAGCTCCTTGGCTGCAGCCAGGTAAGGAACAAGAGTAAGGTGAATTACTACGCAGCGGTTGCCCAGCTCCCAGCGCAGCTGCCTGATGGCTTCCACATAGGGTAAGGATTCAATATCGCCAACGGTACCCCCGATTTCGGTAATTACAAAATCATATTTGTTCCCCTCGCCCAGCAGTTTGATGCAATGCTTGATTTCGTCGGTGATATGAGGAATTACCTGCACGGTTTCGCCCAGATAATCGCCCCTGCGTTCCTTTTCGATTACAGACTGGTATATTCTGCCTGTGGTAACATTATTGGCTTGTGAGGTAGGCACATTGAGGAAGCGCTCGTAGTGGCCCAGGTCAAGGTCGGTTTCTGCACCATCTTCAGTAACGTAACATTCACCGTGTTCGTAAGGATTGAGGGTTCCCGGATCAATATTGATATAGGGATCGAGTTTTTGAATAGTTGCCGTGTATCCTCTGGCCTGTAATAACTTGGCCAGGGATGCGGAAATAATTCCTTTACCCAAAGAGGAAGTTACTCCTCCGGTAACAAAAATGTACTTGGTGCTGGATTCGACCGTGGACATGGCAAAAAATATGTTTTAAAGATTAGGTAGCTTGTTTTTCCGCTTGCGAAAGTAACAAAAGATTAGCAAAAAGCCGGGAAAATGCTTCAAAAATATAACCTAAAAAACTAAGAATAAATTATTTGGCTGTCAAGGTCGTACGGTAAATAAAAAGAAACCGGTGCTGTAAGAAGCTTTTTTTAAGGTTTATACT
>SLOR01000074.1 GCA_007132395.1 Bacteroidales bacterium | reverse complement strand
CCCTGTTCTTTAATGCTTCGAAATCCGTCAGTTAAAACTGACGGCAATAAATAGGAGTAACACCAGGAATGTATTGCCATTGGCTTGAAGTTATTGAAAGAAATTCCGATTCACTCTCCTATCCATTGCCGTTGGCTTTAGCCAACGGATCAGATGTTGGCAAAACCAATGGGCTTTAGCCCCATTCAGCCAGTATGTAAAAAAACATATTAGCACAGTTGCGGATAATCATAAAAAAGAATACCGACAACAATTAACTTATTTGCCGGTATTCCTTTCATTTCAATTTGTACTTTCGATAAATGAATGCATTTGATGCAGAGGACTTATCATTTATCTCTAGTCTTACTCTACCAGTTCGTAGGCATCCGTTTTATCCTTCTGCGTGTAGGGTCTTCCATCCTTCAGCCATACAGGCGCGGGCTCATCTTTGAGGTAATAATCAAAGAACTGATACATGCGGATTGAAAGGTCAACCCTGTTGGGCCACTGCATGAGGTTATGGGCTTCCCCGTTATAAACGAGCATCCATACGGGCTTATCAAGGCGGCGCATAGCAGTAAACAGCTCTATCCCCTGGTACCATGGCACGGCACCATCGTTGTCGTTATGCATCATCAGCAGGGGCGTTTCAATTTTATCGGCAAAGAACACCGGCGAATTTTCGATATAGTGGAAAGGCTTCTCCCACAGTGTACCTCCAATACGGCTTTGGGTTTGCTCGTATTGAAACTGACGGCTCATGCCCGATGCCCAGCGAATACCACCATAGGCACTTACCATATTGCTCACAGGAGCTCCTGCCATAGCAGCGCGGAACATATTGGTTTGCGTAATAAGGTAAGTAATCTGGTAGCCACCCCAGCTCTGACCTTGTAAGCCCATACGATCGCGGTTAATGAATGGATAACGCTCCAGCATAGACTGGGTACCACTCACAATGGCATTATAGGCACTCTGGCCGGGGAATCCCTCCCAGTAAGCAATATCGGGCACGAAAACGACATACCCGTTGCTGGTGCAAAATGCCGGATTGATAATGGAACGGCTGGGAGAAGGAATGGAATGACGATGAAGATTGTTAGAAGACCTTTCGTAGAAATACACCAGAAGCGGGTATTGCTTATCGGGGTCAAAATCTTCTGGCAGGTAAAGCAAACCTTCCAGGGTTTCATTGCGGAAATCCTTCCACTCTACCAGTTTTACACTTCCCCAAAGGTAGTCGTCTTGCTGGGGGTTCACATCCGACAACTTCCTGCTATTTTCAAAACGGGTGTTGCTGGTCCACAGGTCGGGAAACTCCACAAAAGTACTTCTTCTCCACAGGAAGGTATCGGTATTTCTTGCCTTTTGCAGCCCCATAAAGCTGGCGTCATCAGTTATGAGTTCACTAAGAGTATTATTGCGCATATTCAAGTGATAGTAACCATCCTGACGGGTTGTGGTGTGAAACGCGCTGAGGAAAATTTCATCACCCGGAATATGATACTCATCGGGGTCAAGGTTTTGATAACGGAAGCGGATATTCTTTTCGCGTCCGGCGCCTCCTGTAATATTGATGGGTTGTCTTCTTCCTTTGGGGTCGAGTTTCCAGATATCAAACCTGTCGTATACCAGTAACCATTCATCTTTTTCGCCCCATCCTGCCAAACCGTAAGGCCTTGCGTTGCGCGGAATATCGTTGTCTTCGTCATACAGAGCCACGTCAATACCTGCTGTAAGGCTGAGGTGGCGCTGGTCTTTCACAGAATAGCTATACCATTTTTCTGATTCGGGCTGGTAGTAAACGATATAATCACCTTGAACGGAGAAGTTGATGTTTCCTTCATTTCTTTCCAGCACCAGTTTCCTCTGTCCGGTATTCATATCCACCACGTATACATCGCGGGGAGCACCACCCAGCCAGGAAATTTCCCGCTGATAGGGCACATTGGAAACACCCATCACAAAATCTGCGTTACCATAGCGATCCTTAAAAATATCGGGCATGGACTCATCGGCCAGCGGCACAATACGGCCATTGCGCATATGAAGTACTGTTTCAAAATTTCTTCTCTGCTCACGCTGCAGGGTAACTTTTTGCTGCGACTGCAGCAGGGGGTCCTGCCAGTGCCAAATGTCCAGCTTATATTTTTCCTCATCCAGCAGGGTGTCCTTTTCTTCTTCCACAGGCTTAGGTGCTATGCCAAAGAAAACACGCTGGCCGTTGTCGGAGAATGATGGCCTCTGATGCTCGCTCACGGCAAAGCCTTCCGGCATATTATCGGTATCGATACTTACCATGTAAGTGCGGTTACGTCGTGCTTCCTGATGCACGTGCAGGTTATACACCTTTGCATCAATGGTATCGGAAGAATGCAGCCAGGCAAAAATATCGCCCGTTTTGTTTACGCTGAGCTGTTTAAACTCGCCTTCAGCTTCGTACAGCAAATTGAGTGATTGATTTTCGGTATTAAAAACGTAGAGTTTTTTTACCTCCAGGGTATCCTCTTCATTTTTTTCCTCTTGCAAGAACAATACAGATTGTCCGTTTTCAGAAATCCGGTAATGCTCAACATAGTCAAAAACGTGTTTTATACCTGCGGCCGGATTTTTAATGATCAGTTGTTTGATTTTTTCTGTTTTGGGCTCCTTCTTCTCCTCTTCTTCCACTTCGGTTAAAGGAGGCAAGGTGTCAATGAGTTCTTCCTCTGCCTTTTCCATCTCCTCGATTACCTTTGAAAAATCAATGGCAAATGCCAGCCATGGAGATTCTTCTTTGGGCAACTGATAAGAAATAACATCTTCATATTTCAGCAGTTCTTGTGTGCCGGTAATAAAAATCCCAAGAGAGTCTTTGGGCATTTCATTGCGTCGCTTTTTCTCCACCTTGGCTTGCCTGACCACATCACGCTGTGGCACAAGATGAAAAACAGCAAAGCTGTTGTCAGTAGCAAAGGAAGCTCTTGCTCCCCGTGGTATGACTGTTTCATTGCCGGTAGCAATATCCAGGATAATAAGTTCGCCATCCATGCGCTGAGGGTTTTGCAAATATAGCGCGTGCCGGCCATCACGGGAAATTTCTGCACCCGACAGGGTTCTCCAGTGATCGTAATCATCGTGAGAAAGTCTTTTCTTTTCCTGCGCTGCACCCATCAGGGGGATTAGCATGCAGGCCAGTATTGTAAATGTAAAAATTCGTATCATTTTTTAATTGATTAAGTTTTGTTTTCCAATTTGACGGGCCGAAAATACATAAATAAAAAGAAAGAGAAATCCATGTAAGCCGCAGAAACAGTACTTTCCCGTTGTAATTTTACTAAAAATTCATAAAAAGAAAGGACCCCGGAATCCGGAGTCCTTTCCTGTTTCAGACTTTTGCACCTATTAAGAAAAGATGCATGAAAACTTTTTCATGTTCACTTTAGGGCAGGCTGTTTTTGAACTGCTGATAACGGGCAGCATACCTTTCGCCTTCTTTTCCACCCAAGCCTTGGTGGTGTTCGTAGATTTTTTCAATCCTGTCGCTGGGATGTGGGTGGGTACTGAAGTACACCATCCAGTCAGCACCTTCTTCCAACTCCATTTGCTCAAAGAAGTAGGCTACTCCCCTTGCATCAAGAGTGCTGGGGTAAAGGTATTTCACGGCATATTCATCAGCTTCGTATTCGTCATCACGGCTGAAGGCCAGTGCCTGCAGACCCAGTGCCAGGTCGGCAGCAATGGTAGCAGCCAGGGAAGGGTTATTTCCCAGAAGCATGGAAAGGACCACCTGATAGCCATAAATTTTAGTCATTCTGTTGGTTGAATGCCTGCGGTCGGAGTGAGCAAATTCATGGGCCATTACGCCGGCAAAGGATGCCTCGTCTTCAAGGTATTTTATAAGGCCGGTATAATAAAAGGTATTCCCGCCGGGCAGGGCAAATGCATTTAACACGTCTTTATCAATAATATAAACATCCCAGTCAAAACGATCTTTGTAACGCAATTGACCTGACTGAGCACCAGAGTTGAGCACCTGATCGCGAATGCGTCGAATATGCTGATAAGCTTCGGGATATTCTGCTTCACTCAGTATGGGGTATTCCTGGGGGTTGGCAAATATTTCCTCAGTTACCTCGCGCCCCAACTGGATATCTTCATCCACGGTAAAAACGTTGAGTTTACCATCGTCACACGAAAACATAAAAACAGCGAGAAAAAGTACCGGAAAGGCAAGTTTTATTTTTATTAAATTCTTCATAAAAAAGGGATTTGTGATAAGTTTTCGAACACTTCTGTTTCTATAACAAAAGTAAATAAAGATTGTTGACAATCGCACAGAGACCAAAATCTGTTCCATCTTTTTGCTTTCTGGACTTCCCTTGCTCTCCGCAGGTAGGATCCTCTTTCCAGGCAAAGAGTTTCAGGTTACTCTTCCGAGAATTCAATCAGCATTTTGCGGTACACGTTAAACACGTTGGATCGTGAAACAAACCCCACATACTTACCCTCTTCCACCACGGGCAGGTTCCAAAGGCCTGTGTCGCGGAATTTGTTCATTACCTGATCCATGCTGTCGATGAGCTCCACCTTTTTTGGTGGTATCACCATGAGGTCGCGCACCCTGAGTTTATCATATTTGTCCCTGTCAAACATAATTTCGCGTACCTCATCCAGGGGTACCAATCCCAGGAAATTATTGTCCTTGTCAATTACAGGGAAAATATTCCGGTGCGATTTGGCAATCACCTTTACCAGTTCACCAAGGGTTTGCTGTGGCTCCACACTACGGAAGTTGGTTTCCACCACACTCTCTACCGCAAGCAGGGTAAGTACGGCTTTATCTTTATGGTGGGTGATAAGTTGTCCCTTTTCAGCCAGCTTTTTGGTGTATAATGAATGAGGTTGAAAATATCGTACGGTGATAAAAGCGATGGAGGAGGTAATGATAAGTGGCACAAACAATTCATAACCGCCCGTAATTTCAGCAATGAGAAATATTGCCGTGAGGGGCGCATGGATAACACCTGCAATAAGCCCTGCCATACCCACCAGTGCGAAATTGTATTCCGATATTTTTATCAAGTTGAAGCTATTGACTATCCGGGCAAAAACAAACCCCGTGATACCTCCCATAAACAGACTGGGAGCAAACACCCCTCCGATTCCCCCCGAGCCTGTTGTAAGGGAAGTGGCGATGGCTTTAAAGAACAACACCATAACGAGAAATCCCACAAACATAAACCCCGAATCATCCACGAAATATCCCCAGATACTGTCGTTGAGCAGGTTTTCAGGTTGGCCCGAAAGCATAGAACGCATAGTAATATAACCTTCGCCAAACAGCGGAGGAAAAAGAAATATCAGCAGTCCCAGGATGCCGCCACCGATCATCACTCTACGATAGGGTTTTTCAACTTTCTTGATGCGCGATTCCACCCTGGCATTCATCCATGTAAAATACAACGATACTCCTCCGGCAACGATTCCCAGCAGGATATAAAAAGGAAAATGAGCAAAAGTAAAAGGGTCCTTGAGGGTAAAATAAAACTCCACCTGCTCGCCCAGGAAAATACTGGAAAATAAAGTAGCCGTAACCGCCGCAATGAGCAGGGGGATAATAGATGCCATGGTAAGGTCGAGCATAAGCACCTCCAGGGCAAAAATCAACCCGGCAATTGGTGCTTTAAAGATGGCTGCAATGGCCGCCGCCGCCCCGCATCCCATGAGCAAGGTAGAACGCTTAAACCCAAGTCGTGTTTTCTGCGCCACGTTGCTTCCTATGGCCGCTCCCGTGGCTACGATAGGGGCCTCCATACCCACCGAGCCACCAAAACCAGAGGTAAGGGTACATGCCACCATGGACGACCACATGTTGTGTGCTTTCATCACCGCCTTGTTGCGCGATATGGCATACAAAATACGCGAAACCCCGTGCCCGATATTATCCTTTACAAAAGTGCGCACATAAAGAACGGTAAGTAATATACCTATGATTGGAAAAATCAGCATGAGCCAGTTCTCCGAAGGGCGGATGCTGCGCACCCAGGCTTCCACGTAGTGTACAGAGGTTTTCAGAATTATTGCGGCAGTAGCGGCTACGATACCAATGATTACACAAAGAAACATTATAAAATGTCTGTCGTCGAGGTGGCGTGCCCGCCACACCAGGAACTTATCGAGTACTGACTTTTTCTCCATAGGGTCTTAAGTATCTTCCTTAACAAATACGCTTTACCGGCATTAAGACTTCTGCAATAGGCAAATATGCTAAAATTTATTCAAAGAGGTAAACCGGGGGCAAAAGTAAATGAATTTTGCAGGTAAAAAAATCATAGAAAGGAATTTTCCCTCCTTGTAAAAGCAGTGAGGGCATTGATATTAAAAGCCGGGAAGATGGAAAAGAAAAGGGTATTCTTCAACCTGTGGGAAGTAAAAAGGCTTTAATTATAAATGGAAATCAGCCAGTCGCCGGGCTCGTTGATGGTTACCTCCATAAGCACACGAATAATTACCTGTCGAAACAAATCGGGTGTTTCATAAGAGATGCGGCATTGTGCCGGGAAATCTACATTCTGGTAGCCGGTTTGGTCTCCTGAGCGGTAAGCCTCGCCCGTACCATCCATGAGGAACATAAAATTACGCACACTTCGGTTTTGTGTACCCCCCTGCTGGATGGTAAGCATAATGCGGTCGGGGGTGTCATCAACTTTGCGTATGGTATAGCGCTCCACGTTGAGAACATGGCCCATGGTGTAAGGTCTTTGGCGGCGTTCTCTCAAAAAGGTATCAGCCTGCCACACTCCTGTTTTAGCAGACTCTTCGCCATCCCTGATATCAATATAGGTTCCGCGTCCGTCGCGTTTGCCTTCACGCCAGCGTCCGTCGTACATGCGTCCATCGCTCCAGGTATAGGTACCCCGGCCATGGGGCAGCCCATTGCGGAAACGGCCCTCATAAACATCAATCCCTTCTGCCCTGCCCTGTCCATGGGCCAGGCCATCACGACAGCCACCCTCGTAAGTTTCGGCAATTTCGGGAATCAGCACTTTGCATTGTTCCTGTGCGCTTGTTTTTTCATGAAAAAACAATTGAACGGCCAGGAAGAAAATGATGGAAAAATAAATGGTTTTCATGGCTTATCCTTTTAAACAGGTTGCATCCAGCGTGTTACAACTTTGACCGTGAACCGCGCCAACACAACTGCAATATACTGATTTTCAGCGAAAATATCAAGGAGTTTTCGCAGAAAACAAATGAACTATTCCGGAAATCGGATATCGTTCCACAACCATGGTTGATTATCAAAAAAACTATTACATTTGGGGCTTCTACATATTATATAGAGTACAGTATGCTCCTAAATTAACAAACACCTGTTAGGCTATAAATACCTGAAAATCTTAATCTCAAGAAATACATTTCATAAAGCACAATTCCCTATGAAACTTGCATGAGCACCGAGCGCTCAAAAGGAAATGAAAATGGTCATTCATGCAAGTTCCATTCGACCAATAAGTTAACTAAATTATTTTCGAATGAAAAAAAACGCCGTTCTGCTAATTTACTTTTCACTAACTCTATTTTTACAGCCCAAGGTCTTCTCTCAATACAAGGAGATAGACCAGGTAGTGCTAATGTGCTTTTATGACCTACAGTTTCAGCCCGACTCCACTAACTCTGACTCGCGTATGCAGGAAGAGTTCACTCTTTTGCTGGGCGAACACATTGCACAGAGCGAAAGCAGCAACTCCATAATACTACATGAAATAGTGAGAGAAACCCTTGAAACGGATAATCTCACAGGTTTTCTTAGCTCGATGGCGTCAGGCAATATTCCCCGCACACGGTTTAATGGCCGGGTTTATCAGAATTATCCTGAGGGTAAGGTAAGCGTACACGAACGCATTGCCATGGAAATATATACCTATAGCTTTGAAGCCGCCGTTATGCAGTGGGATATTCAACCGCATCAAAAAACCATCAACGGATATGTAAGTCAGAAGGCCACCACCCGCTACGGGGGAAGAGACTGGGAAGCATGGTTCACCACCGAAATCCCTTATTCTGCCGGCCCTCATACCTTTCAGGGGCTGCCGGGGCTCATTGTAAAAGTGCAGGATACCCGGCAACATTATGTTTTTACCCTAAAATCCATAAGTGGCCCAGAAATAATAGAAAAAATAACCCTGCGCGAAGACAATGTGACCCCGGTAAGCAGAGAGGATTATTTCGCCATTCGTGCACGCTTAATGGAAAACCCGCATGCATTTCTTATGCAGTCGATGCAGTCAACCGGGGCTACTATTAACTTTGAGCAACCTGCTGCAGTGGCAGGTTCGGTGCGCGACAACATGAGCAAGCGCAATAACCCCATCGAACTCTCCATAGATTAATACTTTTGGCCGGGCCTCGCAGCCTGATAGCATGTAAAACCCATAACCCCACCCTCTGACAGCCTACATGCGAAATATCATACACAAACAATAATGCTATGCGTCATACGTTATTTAGAATAATTACAAATTTAACAACTTATCCCATTTTTCTTGTCTTTGTCGTTTTTTTTTATTGGTTT
>SLOR01000121.1 GCA_007132395.1 Bacteroidales bacterium | reverse complement strand
TGCAGATGGCCATGGAGGTTAATGCTCTCGAAGCGATACAGGTCAGGAAAGATTACAATGCAGGTAAATCTGAAGTGTATGCACTTTTTGAAAAGTATGCGCTTTTTGGTGAAAAGTTGTCCGGTATTATCCGCAGTCGTTGTATCACCCGCACAGTACATGAACCTGTTTACAGGATAAAGGGAGCAGTTTTGTTACATGCATATTTAATGGGGAAACCGGAGCTTACCAGTTAACTTAAGAGATCAACCTCAACCTTACTTCCCGATACAAAACCGCCCAAATATATTCCCCAGCAACTCGTCATTTGTAATCTCACCGGTGATGGTTCCCAGGTGGTGGAGTGCGGCGCGCAGGTCGGAGGAGAGCAGATCACCACTGACGTTTTGGTGGACGCCCTGGTGTACCATTTCCAGCGATTTAAGGGTTTCGATAAGGGCCTGGTAGTGGCGGCTGCTGGCTACCACGCTCTGGTTGGCTTCTTCTACGCCCACCGAAACAGATTTGAGCAGGGTTTCGTTAATCATGTTGATGTTTTCCTTGCGTTTGGCGGAGACGAAGAGGGTTTCCAGTTCCACGAGGTTTTTGAAGTTGTGGGGTATCTCTTCCAGCAGGTCGATTTTGTTGGCGATAAGGATAAGACGCTTGTCGTTGTCGTCAATTTTTTCGCGGAATTCGGTGATGGTTTCGTTAATCTCTTCCTGCGGGGTACCGGCATCAAACATATAGAGGATAATGGACGCCTGTCTGATTTTTTCGTAGGTGCGTTCGATACCCATATTTTCGATGGTGTCGTCGCTGTCGCGCAATCCTGCGGTATCAATAAAGCGGAACGACACACCGTCGATCACCAGCACATCTTCGATGGTATCGCGGGTGGTACCTGGTATATCGGACACGAGGGCTTTCTCCTCATTAAAGATGGCATTGAGCAGCGTAGATTTCCCCACGTTGGGCTTGCCGATGATGGCTACAGGGATGCCATTTTTGAGCACATTACCCATGGCGAAGGATTCTATAAGCTGTGTGAGCTCGGTACTCATGGTATCCAGCAGGTCGATGAGTTTATCGCGATTGGCAAATTCCACATCTTCTTCGCTGAAGTCCAACTCCAGCTCAATGAGCGCGGCAAAGTCGAGCAGCTGGGCGCGTAGCTGTTGAATACGTTTGGAAAAGTGTCCGCGCATCTGCCGGAAAGCAATGGTATGGGAGGTGGCAGAATTGGAGGCAATGAGGTCGGCCACGGCTTCGGCTTGCGAAAGGTCCATTTTCCCGTTGAGGAAGGCCCTCAAGGTAAACTCACCGGGGCTGGCCATGCGGCAGCCATTGTCCATGAGCACCCGCAGAATTTCCTGCTGAATAAACCATGAGCCATGGCAGGAAATTTCCACCACATCCTCACCGGTGTAGGAATGCGGATTGGTAAATTTGGTTACCAGCACCTCATCTACCGGTTTATCCTTTTCCAGGAGTTGCCCCAGGACTACTTTATGGGATTCAATGGCGGAAAAATCAATATTGCCATAGGGATGAAATAATTTTTCAAGCATGGCATAAGTTTTTGTTCCTGAAACCCTTATCACGGCAATGGCTCCTGTACCCGCGGGGGTAGCAAGGGCACAAATGGTGTCTTCTGTCTGATAAATAGGACTGTTCATGGCGCGCTCCTTTAGATGTGTATTACAAACCTAAACATTTTTTTAAGGAAATTTTCACCCCCGTAATGAAAAAGCCCTAATAAATTTTCATTATTCTCCCATAAAAGCACTTAAGGAATAAAAACCTTACTCTATTTTACAACAAAACAATCATTTTTTCACATCTTTGCAATCCACAACCTTTACCACCACATTATGCTCAAAATTGTAGCCGACCAGAAAATCCCCTTCCTCAAAGGAGCATTGGAACCTTATGCCCGGGTGGTTTATTTACCTCCTGCCGACATCACTGCCAACCGGATCAAAGATGCCGACGCCTTAATCATACGCACCCGCACCCGCTGCGACAAAAGACTCCTTGAGGGTAGCAGCGTGCGTTTTATTGCATCAGCCACCATTGGCTATGACCATATCGATACCCGCTGGTGCGAGGAGAATAATATCCGCTGGACCAACGCCCCCGGTTGCAATGCTTCTTCCGTGGTACAATACATAAGCGCTGCCTTGTCCGTCATTTCACCCCGCCTTGCACAGCCATTACACGAAACTACCCTGGGGGTAATAGGCGTGGGAAATGTGGGAAGGCGCGTGGAACGGCTGGCCGATTTGCTGGGAATGCGCATATTGCTGCACGACCCTCCCAGGGAGGCACGTGAAGGAAACATGGGCTTTGCATCGATGGAAAAGCTACTTGCTGAATCCGACATAGTAAGTCTGCATGTTCCACTTGAGCAGAGCGCTGACAACAACACCCGGCATATGGCCGATACCGGATTCTTCTCACAAATGAAGAAGGGCGCCTGGTTTATCAATACTTCCAGGGGGGAAGTAACCCAAAGCAGTGCATTGCTGGAAACACTGGAAAACAGAAAGCTTGAAGGTGCCGTTCTGGATGTTTGGGAGGAAGAGCCTCACATCGGCAGGGAGCTATTGAAAGCTGCAGCCATTGCCACACCTCACATTGCAGGGTACTCGGCTGATGGGAAAGCCAATGGGACAGCCATGAGTGTACAGGCCATCAGCAAGTTTTTCGGGCTGGGGCTGGGAGAATGGTACCCGGAAAATATTCCGACAACTTCCCATGCCAACATCAATTTTTCCTGTAGCAAAAAAAAGCGGCAGGACGTTTTCAGGGAACTGAGCCTGATGACCTACGACATTCTCAGCGACTCGGAAAAGTTAAAGGCAAAACCCGAATCCTTTGAACGATTCAGGGAAGCTTACCCCATTCGAAGAGAACCCGCGGGATACCATATCCATGCGTATGATTGCAGCGCGCAGTTAAATAAATTCATGCTCGAACTGGGATTTGGAGTTTCAATCTGATCCTCAATGCCAAATCGTTTCACTCCCGCGATCCTGTTTCCTTTCGGTATCGCGATTTCATTGCGTTCCTCAACCTCAATCCCGTATTGCAGAGCTCACGGAATCCCGAATCCATTCAGTCTCGGGATTTCTCTTCGCTCAACTTCACTCAGCCTCAGCCTTAAAATTTCTCACAAAGAAAAAGCCTCTTACATAAGAAAATACTAATTTTGGGGCCGGTTCATGCAACTCAATACGACAAAGAAAAATAGTAAACATACATAAACCTTATCAAAACAAAGAAAAATGAGTGTTTTAGTAAATAAAGATTCCAGAGTGATAGTACAGGGCTTCACGGGCTCGGAAGGCACTTTCCATGCCAGCCAGATGATAGAATACGGCACCAATGTGGTAGGTGGTGTTACCCCTGGCAAGGGAGGACAAAAGCACCTTGACCTGCCTGTGTTCAATAGGGTTGACGAAGCAGTAAAGCAGGCAGGAGCCAACGTGAGCGTTATCTTTGTGCCCCCTGCTTTCGCTGCTGATGCCATTATGGAAGCGGCCGATGCCGGCATCAAGGTAATTGTTTGTATTACCGAGGGTATCCCCGTGAACGACATGAATATGGTAAAGGAATTTCTTAAAGATAAAGAATGCCGTCTTATCGGCCCCAACTGCCCCGGGGTAATCACACCCGGCGAGTGCAAGGTGGGTATTATGCCCGGCTTTATTCATAAGCCAGGCACCATTGGTATTGTATCCCGCTCAGGGACATTGACCTACGAGGCTGTTGACCAGGTAACCAAGGCTGGGCTGGGACAATCAACCTGCATCGGTATCGGTGGCGACCCCATCGTGGGCACCACCACCAAAGAAGCAGTTGAACTGTTGATGAACGATCCCCAGACAGAAGGCATCATTATGATTGGTGAAATCGGTGGAAGCATGGAAGCGGAAGCAGCCTATTACATTCGCGATTACGGCACCAAGCCTGTGGTAAGTTTTATTGCAGGGGCTACTGCGCCCAAAGGCCGTACCATGGGCCACGCAGGAGCTATCATTGGCGGGAAAGACGATACCGCAGAAGCAAAAAAAGAAATCCTTACCGCCTGCGGCGTTACCTATGTGGATTCCCCCGCCGATATCGGCATTACCATGAAAAAGGTACTGGAAAAATAACCCAACCTTATCCCAAATAAACGAACAAAGCAAGGAGTGCAATAAGCCATTCCTTGCTTTTTTTCTTAATCCTCAAACCCTATTCTCACGCAGAGCCGCAAAGATTGCGCAAAGTAAAAACGGTCAACCCTATTTAGGCATACACACAATACAAACCTCAAACCTCACACCCCAAAACCCATACCTCACACCCAAACCTCCCCGCCTCCCTGCCTCCGCGGTGAAAAACCGTCTTCCCCCTATTCTTGTTCCTCCTCTTCTATCTCATAATATTGATAAGCACCCATATCCACACGTTGTGCTCTGCTATTACCAAGAATATCCAGTAATATATCCTTAGCGATTTCAGGACTGCCTTTGCCGATAACAGGACTGTTTTCCAGCAGACGGTAATCATTCTCCCTGATTTCACGAAAACGTGGCTGGGTATTGAAAATGCTGTTACTAAACATATCTGCATGCTGATTGTGCAGGGTGCTTCGCATCAGGCTGTGATCGAAGTGAAAGGGCTGATTGGCAGCAGAAGGGTAAATATCAAACAGCACTTCCTCCTGCAAGCTTCCGTAGATAATGGAGTTGCCAAAGTAGGCAGAGGTAAACTCCCTGAGCTGCAGGTTGCCGTTTACATCCAGGTAATAGTTGTTAAATACCACAGAGGGTGTCTGCCTTATGGTTCCCGGCAGGTTGTAATAATTTCCGATGGTAACATGCCTGAAGTCGTAGGTTCCTCCCAGACTCATAGTAAGGGCGTGCACCCCGCAGTTGGCTACCACCAGGTTACGGGCTTCCACCCACGCTCCGCTAAGCTCCAGACCGGTTTGATCCATATTTTTGATGATGGTATTTTTTAGCCGGAGGCTTGGCTCATCAAAACTTCCGATGGAATCCATCACGATGCCGTAGGTGCCGTTCTTGATTACCGCATTTTCTATACGGTGATTTCTGCTTCCTGCCGTAAGCCATATATACCCCCATTGTCCGGGGAGGTTGCGGTAATCAGACTCCATGCGGTCGCCCTGAAACAAAATGGGTTCTTCAAGGCTACCCTGCACCTGCAGGCTGGCCCCCTCCAGAAAAATCATGGCTGAATGAGTATGAAAATGCAGGCGGGCGGCATCTTCCACCCTCAGGGTAACCTCGGGCATCACCACCACCACTCCATAAATTACCCAGGGCTTGGGGCCGGTCCAGAGGGCATCCTGATTGATAATATGATATTGAACATCATTAACGGTATCCGTGTAATTGGGCCGGATAAAATGGGCATCCTGCCCCCATGCCACCAGTTTTACATCCTGTATATTATTGTTTATATGAAACACAACACTGTCTGCAATTACCAGGGGCAAATCCTCCCCGGTGGGGTCAACGGTAACTTCCACAAAAACAAAAATGCTGTCGCGGGGCCCGATTTCAATGTCGTGAATACTTGTGCCCGAACGACCATCGGCATTAATGCGAAAATAAGAATTGCTTCCCCCTGCCAGCTCGAGCCGGGAAATATTTACCCTGCCATGGTGATTGTTGTAAACCTTAAACCACCGGGTGGAGGACCCCACGGTGGTAAAAACCGTGTCAAACAACAGGGAGTCGACCGAGAACTCCAGCCTCAGGGAAGGAGATGTATCTGCTTCATCCTGCCTGCACGACTGCAGTTGCAGAATAAAAAACAGAGAGGCTATAGCCATCAGCACATAAAGAAACCTTTGCATAAAAGTGGTATTAATTCCAACACAGGGATATAACCCCTGAAGGGCGAATTTATTTTGTACAGACAGTAAAGTTAATACATGCCTGTTTCAAAGGCGGATGTGAGCGTAAAAAAATACAATAAATTATTTGAAACACGCAAAATTAGCTTATTTTTGCAGCCTGAAAAAGGAAAGTGCCCATGGTTTTTTTAAACCTGACCCGGGAACACAAATATTATCCGGAAACACACGGATATCTTATTTTTGAAATCATGTAATCTTCATACCGTTTACATCAAATTGCAATAGAAACAATGAAAGAAAAAAAAACAGACCAAGGCGAAAAGAATATTGTTGCCGTAGAAGAAGCGCTTAGCAGAAGCGAACAGTTTATTGAGCGTAATCAGAACATCCTTATTGGTACAGTAGCCGTAATAGTACTGCTCATTGCAGGATACATAGGTTATACCCGCTTTATCCTTGAGCCCAGGGAGCGCGAAGCAAGTGCCGAGATGTTTATGGCAGAAAAGTTTTTTGAGCAGGACAGCCTCAGACTGGCCCTGGAAGGCGATGGCATTCACCTGGGTTTTCTGGATATTATTTCCGAATTCCGTATGACCAAATCTGCCAACCTGGCAAGATATTATGCCGGTATCTCTTTACTGAACCTTGGTGAATACGAAGAGGCCATTGATCATCTGAAAAAATTCAGAAGACGCGATCAGCTGGTAGGAGCCATGGCACTGGGTGCTATAGGCGACGCATACCTGCAACTGGAAGAAACCGACAACGCCCTCAGGTATTACAAAAGAGCTGCCGACCACAATCCTAATCCCCTTACCACTCCCACCTTCCTTATGAAAGCCGGAATGGTTTATGAAACAAAGGGTCAGAACGATCAGGCGGTAGAGATGTACAAAAGAATTCGTGACGAATTCCCCAACTCCAGCGAAGGACGCAACGCGGAAAGATTTATTTCCAGGGCGAAAACTGCTGCGAATTAAGGGAGAACGGAAAAAGCAGGACCCTTAATTCACCTTCCAGCTTCCAGCTTTAATCTTCCACCTAAAAAGTAAAGTCCATGTCAGAAAAAAAGAAAAACCTTTCGGACTACGATATTCACGCGGTGCCTGATGCCTCTACCATGAAGTTTGGCATTGTGGTATCAGAATGGAACGACGAAATTACTTTCGCCCTTTGCCGGGGAGCCATTGACACCCTTATGAAGCACGGGGCCAAAGATGAAAACATACAGTTGCACTATGTGCCTGGTAGTTTTGAATTGCCCCTGGGTGCCCGATTCCTCACCAATGCCGGAGAGGTAGATGCCGTTATTTGCATTGGATGTGTAATACAGGGTGAAACACGCCACTTCGATTTTATTTGCAATGCCGTGGCCGATGGCATTACCAACCTTGGGCTGCAAACAAATGTGCCCGTTATTTTCGGTGTACTCACTCCCAACACATGGGAGCAGGCCAAAGACAGGGCCGGCGGGAAGCATGGCAACAAGGGAGATGAAGCTGCCATCACAGCCATCAAAATGGTAAATTTGAAAAGAAAAATCTGACATACGCATTAAAATTATATTTTAAGAAAAGCCTGAAACGACCCTTTCAGGCTTTTTCGCCATAATACCTTATCCTTACCATTATGCAAAAGCACGATATGAGAATTGTATTCATGGGCACACCCGAAATTGCTGTAGCATCTCTTGAAGCTATTATGGATGCAGGTTTTAACGTAGTAGGTGTCGTTACCGCCCCCGACAAGCCCGCGGGCAGGGGAAGGAAAATCCAGTATTCGGATGTAAAAAAGTTTGCCCTTGAAAAAGGCTTGCACCTGATGCAGCCCGCCAATTTGAAATCGGAGGAATTTTTACAGGAGCTAACAGCCTTGCAACCCCGGGTGCAGGTGGTGGTGGCATTTCGCATGCTCCCTAAAGCCGTATGGAGCCTGGCTCCCATGGGAACCTTCAACCTGCATGCCTCCCTGCTGCCCCAGTATCGTGGTGCTGCTCCCATCAACTGGGCCATAATCAATGGTGAAACAAAATCGGGCGTTACAACCTTTTTCCTTGACCAGGAAATTGACACGGGAAGAATCATTGATGCAAAAGAAACCCCCATATATCCCGACGATACTGCAGGGACCCTTCACGATAGGTTAAAAACAACGGGAGCACGACTGGTAGTGGAGACCCTGGAGAAAATATTGGAGGGAAAGATAGCAACAACTGAACAAAGTAAACTTCAAACCGAAAATACTGAACTCAAAAAAGCCCCAAAGATTTTCAGAGAAGATTGTCGCATAAAATGGGACAGGCCGGCCAGGGAAATCCAAAACCTTATCCGCGGACTTAATCCGGTTCCGGGTGCTTTTACAGAAATACAACTAAACAATGAAGAAGTGTTTATGATGAAAGTATTCGATGCACGACCAATTATAGAAAATCATAGATATGAAGTGGGAAAACTTCTTACAGACAATAAAAACTACATTAAAATAAGCACAGCAGACGGTTTTATCGACATACTTACCATGCAGGCAGCAGGGAAAAAACGGATGAAAACGCCGGATTTCCTGCGTGGATACGATTTTCCGTGATTTTTTTGCACATTTTTTTATCCGATCAAGTCGCTTTGCAAACACCTGATTAACAGCATGCTGAAAATCGAGTTATCAACAAAACCTTCCAATTTATCAACAAAATCAACACTTTTCGCAT
>SLOR01000022.1 GCA_007132395.1 Bacteroidales bacterium | reverse complement strand
CCTCTAACAACCTAACTTGTTGTCATTCCGAACGTAGTGAGGAATCTAAAATACAAAATTGCAATAAAAAAATAAATAACCTGGATTTTAAGATAGTATCTGGCTCATGTAAAGGGAAATTTTTCCACAATATTGTAAACCGGCCCAGTGGGTTTTAAAAAGCTCTCAAAAAGTATCACCTCGCTAACCGTCACCTCCTGAAACACTACTCCGGCAAATTCTGCCTCCAGGGCAAAAAGGGTATCCACATCGCGGAAGCTTTTCACCCGACCTATGGTTAAGTGGGGCTTGAAAGCCCGTGGGTCTTCTTTCTTGCCATAGCCGGTTAGTGCATCATTTACCCTGTCAAACAATTCTATCCACTCCGGTTTTTCTTCAATCCCCAGCCACAATACGCGCGGAAAACGGGAATTGCCAAAATAGCCCATGTTTTCCACGCGAAAACCGAAAGCCCTGAAATCTTTCAGGGCAGCAGCCAGGAGTTGCTGCACCGGCTTCACTTCTTTATCGGGCGTATCCCCCAGGAACTTTAGGGTTATGTGAAGACTGTCAGTTTTTACCCATTTAATATCTTCGGTGGCACAATCCTGCTGAATTTTTTGCACAGCATGCAAAAGCTTTTCATCGGGATGAATTTTTACGGCTACAAATAATCGCTTCATTATGTGATAGTTGTTGGTTCTAAAATTGGATTAATGCAAATAAACGGGTAAAAGCAATAATTTTTTTTGCCAAATTAATAAAAGCTGCTAATTTTGCAAGCCACAAAAGCGGGGAATTAGCTCAGTTGGCTAGAGCGCTTGGCTGGCAGCCAAGAGGTCATCGGTTCGAATCCGATATTCTCCACAAAAAAAGACCTGAATTTCAGGTCTTTTTTTTATGCACTTAATTTTCCTATCACCTTTTTCCTGTCGAAACAACTTCTATAAACAATCAGATACCCGCTTCGACATGCTCAGCGTCCGGATATCATCCGGATATTGAGGCATTTATTATTGTGCTTTCCGTTAATCCTCCCAGTCTCCCTCGGCGGGGTCTTTCAGGCGAAACCAGGTCATCTTTTCATTTTGCTGCATTTCCACTATGCCTGTAATCATAAGGTTTACAATGAGGTTTTCTGCCAGATAGCGGGGGATAGAGGCCAGTTTGCAGAATTTACCGATGGTAATAAAAGGGTGTTCGTTGAGGAAATCCAACAGCAGCTTTTCCTTTTGCGTATAGCGGATAAAAGTACCCGCTTCGCTGTTTTGTCTTTTCCAGTATTTGAGCTGTACCGTATTGGCCAGGATATTTTCGTCGGCCACCCGAATGTAGGCCAGCCATTTTCCCGGTTCATTTTCCGCGAAACAGGGTTTTTGCTCCATCACAGGGATATCAATTTCCAGCACGGTTTTTCCATCTACATTCCAGGTCCGGTGGGCAAAATCCACTTCCGGTTTGCAATACATCTGCGCTGCTGCCTCGATCATATGAAACTCCTCGTCGGAGCGCACCCCGGCCACTACCCCGTTGTCTTTTACCCCGATGAGGAGCTTGCCCCCTTCGGTATTGGCAAAAGCAGATAAGGTTCTGGCTATTTTGCGGGAATCATTGACCTGGAATTTGAAATCCTGTTTTTGATGTTCTCCCTGTAATATCAGTTTTTGAATGTAGCCGCTCATGGAAAAAGAAATTGCTTTGTGGGCTAATAAGCTCTTTCGTTACGCCCTTCGATATAATTGATAAAGGAACGATTGGCCACTTTGTTGCCTCCGGGTGTAGGATATTCGCCGGTAAAATACCAGTCGCCCTTGCTGCCCGGGCAGGCAATATGCAGGTCTTCAATGGTTTGATATACAATTTCAACTTCTGCATTTACCTCCTGGGGGTGGAGCATTTGTGCAATTTTTGCAGAAATATTTTCGGGTCGGAAAGGTTTGTAGATTTCCCTCACATGGTTTACTACCTCCTCCCCGGGCAGGGCTTCCGACTCCTTACATTTTCTGTACACTTCATTGATGATATGCTCCTGGTGGGTTTCGCGGAGCAGTTCGATGGTGGCCCTGAAGGCGATGAACTCTGAAAGCTTGGTCATGTCGATGCCGTAGCAATCCGGATAACGAATCTGTGGCGCAGAGCTCACGATAACAATTTTCTTTGGCCCCAGGCGGTCGAGCATGCGGATGATACTTTGCTTCAGGGTGGTACCGCGCACAATGGAATCGTCAATAACCACCAGGCTATCAATATTTTCTCGCACCACGCCGTAGGTAACATCATATACGTGGGTAACCAAATCGTCACGCTTTTTGTCTTCGGTAATAAAAGTACGCAGCTTGGCATCTTTCACGGCAATCTGGTCGATTCGTGGTCGCAGACTCAGGATTTTATCAATTTCCGCAGCTTCAAAATTACCCTTCAGCTGCATGAGGCGGTCTTTTTTCACCTTATCGCAGAACTCATGCAAGCCTTCCACCATCCCCTTGTAAGAGGCGATGGCTGTGTTGGGAATGTAAGAGAAAATGGTATTCTCCAGGTCGTGGTTAATGGTATTGAGGATGGCTGGCACCAGCTGCCTGCCCAGCATTTTTCTTTCCTGGTATATCTCAGCGTCTGTTCCCCTGGAAAAATAGATTCTTTCAAAACTACAGGCTTTTTTCAGGGTCGGCTTTTTGCATTCAACCTGGCTGAAGTGCCCGTCTTTTTTGATTATTAGGGCATGTCCGGGCTTAACCTCATGGATGGCCTCGTAAGGAACGTTGAAGGCGGTCTGAATGACAGGTCTTTCGGAGGTGGCCACGATAATCTCATCATCCTTGTAATAAAAAGCGGGCCTGATACCTGCCGGGTCGCGCATGATGAAAGCATCGCCATGGCCCAGCAATCCGCCCACCACATAACCCCCATCCCAGTATTTGCATGAGTTGGTAAGGATGTTTTGGATGTCGAGATGCGCTGCAATAAAGGGAGAAATCTCCTTTTTGCTAAAACCTTCTTTTTTGAATTTGCGGTAAATATCTTCATTTTCATCATCCAGGAAGTGGCCAAGCTTTTCGAGGATGGTAACGGTATCGGAGGTTTTGTTGGGATGCTGACCAATGTTTACAAGGCTTTGGAAGAGCTCATCCACATTGGTAAGGTTGAAATTGCCTGCAATCATAAGGTTCTTGGACATCCAGTTGTTTTCGCGCAGGAAGGGGTGGGTGTTTTCTATGGCATTTTTGCCGAAGGTGCCGTAGCGCAGGTGGCCGATAAAAAGCTCTCCCATGAGGTCGATGTGGCTTTTGAGCCAGTTCACGTCGCGCAACCTGTCAGGGTTTTCCTTGTAAACTTCTTCTACACGGTCATTGAGCTGTGCAAAGATATCCTGTATGGGATTGGTTTTGTTGCTGCGTATGCGGTGCATGTAGCGTGTTCCGGGAGGGGTGTCAAACTTAATACATCCCAGTCCGGCCCCGTCCTGACCCCTGTTGTGCTGCTTTTCCATCAGCAGGTACATCTTGTCGGTACCGTAAAAAGCCGTTCCGTATTTGGCCAGGTAGTATTCAAGAGGCTTTAACAGCCTGAGCAGCACGATGCCGCATTCGTGTTTTATGGAGTCGCTCATGGGGTTTTGCAATTAAGGTGCAAAGGTAAGAAAAAATGGTTTTAGGATAAGGTTTTAGGCTGAGCGAAGCGAAGTCCCGAGAGCAATAGCGATTCGGGATTGAGGTTGAGAATAAGGTTGAGGATGAGAATGAGCGAAGCAGTGAGAAGTTGAACGCAGTGAAATCCCGAAACAGAAAGGCTTCGGGATCCCGAGAGCAATAACGATTCGGGATTGAGGCTGAATAACATTCTCTTTCAACCCATTGAAAAAAACACTAATTTTACCCTCCAAAAAGACCTATGCTTATCATCGGAATAGCGGGCGGCTCCGGCTCGGGAAAATCCACGGTAGTGAAAAAGATCGTCAACCGGCTTCCCAAAAACAGCGTTTCTGTAATTTACCAGGACGCGTATTACAAAGACAACGGGCACCTCACCCCTGAAGAGCGCTCGAAAATTAACTTCGACCACCCCAGTGCCATTGAGTTCAACCTGCTGGTGAAGCATCTGGACATGTTGCGCGAAGGGAAAAACATTCCCATGCCCATATACTCTTACCTTACCTGCGCCCGTGCCAAGGAAACCATTCCTGTGGAGCCTAAAGAGGTTGTGATCGTTGAAGGAATCCTCATCATGTCCAACCCGCGCATGCGCGACCGCATGGACATCAAGATTTTTGTGGATGCTGATTCGGACGACCGGCTCATGCGGGTTATAAAGCGCGACATCGAAGAGCGGGGGCGTTCCTTTATTGAAGTATTGGATCATTACGAAAAATACGTGAAACCCATGCACCTGCAATTTATCGAGCCCAGTAAGCGCTATGCCGAAATCATCGTGCCCCAGGGTGGTGAGAATCACGTGGCCATCGATATGATTGCTTCACGCATAAGGATTGCACAACAGGCTAAACAAATGGGAGTCTGAAATGTTAATAGGCTTATATGTTGAAGAGGTGGGGCAAGACGCTAAACCCTTCGTCAAACTAATTAACGCTTAAAACATCCATAACCAACTTACAAACTTCTATGCTTCCACTCTACAACTTCCACAGTCACTCACACCACTGCGATGGTAAAGAATCCATGGAAGAATATGTTAAAGCCGCTATCGATAAAAAATTCAAAGCATTTGGTTTTTCGGCCCATTCGCCTCTGCCTTTCCCCAACGAGTGGAGCCTAACCCCGGAGGGATTTCGCCGCTACGTGCAGGATGCACTGTACCTGAAAGAAAAATACGGCAGCAAAATCAACCTGTACCTGGGATTGGAAATCGATTTTATTCCCGGGCATTCTGACGATTTTGATGCTTTTGTACGCAACACCCCCCTGGATTACAGCATCGGCTCCGTGCACCTGGTAAGGGAAAAGGAAAGCGGGAAAATATGGTTTATCGACGGGCCCGTGGAGGGCTACATCAAAGGAGTGGATGATATTTTTGACGGTGATTACAAAGCCGCTGTTACCGCCTTTTATCAACAAACCATCCAGATGCTTAACACCCAGAAGCTTGATATCATCGGGCATATCGACAAGGTGAAAATGCACAATAAGCAACGCTGGTTCTCCACCGCCGAAAAATGGTACCAGGACCTCATCGATGAAACGCTGCAGGCCGTGAAAGAAAACGGATGCATCGTGGAGCTCAACACCCGCGGGGTATATTCCGGGAAAACCGATGAGTACTTCCCTTCCACCGACATCCTTTACAAATGCCTCGAGCTGGACATCCCCATGATGGTAAACACCGATGCCCACCACCCCGATCAACTCACCATGCACTTCGATGAAGGCCACGCATTGCTAAAAAAAGTGGGGTTTAAGAAGGTGAGGACGCCGTTTGGGGAGATCGAAATTTAGGATGAGGCTTTTTAAATGAGAATGTTGTATTTACCACTGCTCGTTTCCGGGTTTTGTGACCCATCCCCGTCCCTTCCCTAATGGCAGGGAAGGGTGTCACTTTCGTGTATACATTAACGTTTAATCACATTCAAAAGTAACATGAAAAATCATTTGTGGCAATTGCGCTGCAACACCAAGGTCAATTTACCTCTCAGCACCAGGTGCAGCGCTGGTTCTCTCTGGGAATTTCTATCTATCAATATGTAACCCCTACGGGGTATTACTACCCCGGCCTTGCAGGCTTCCCGGTAACAAAACAAGGAACGGAGCGTAAAGAAAGATTTGTAGTTCCGCACACAAGACAACAAGGTAAAATCGCACTCCGTTTGTTGCGGGACATTTAAATCTTTTAGCGCAGAGACCGCCGTTTTGTCGGGTAGACTGCGAAGCCTTGACTTTTTGGTTACTTTTTTGTTAAGAAAAAAGTAACATGAAAAAAAAATTGTGGCTAATGCGCTGCAACACCAAGGTTAATTTACCTCTCAGCAACAGGTGCAGCATCCTCAATCTCATCCTCAACCTCAATACCCTTGCTATTTTCCCAAAATTAACCTATGTTTGAGGCATGTGTTTTTAACCTTCCAGCACCATGACCGACAGCCAGGAGCTAAAGATTAAGATGTTTTCAGACCCCATGTTGTTTTACCCGGCCATTTTAAATGACATAAAAAATGCCGCCAGGTATATTTATATTGAGATGTACCGTTTTCGCAACGACCCCATCGGCATAAGGGTACGCGATAACCTCATCAAAAAGTGTAAAGAAGGGGTGCAGGTTAAGCTGCTCATCGACTCATGGGGCGCTTCTTCCAATGCGGCATTTTTCAAAGACCTTACCGACCTGGGAGGGGAGGTGAAGTTCTTCAAAAAAATCCGGCTTACCTGGGATGCCTTTACCAAAAACCACCGGCGCGACCACCGTAAAATTATCGTCATCGACGACGAAATAACCTGGATGGGTTCTGCCAATATCAGTGGATACGCCTTTAACTGGCGGGAATCGGTATTTCGTATTGAGGGAGCCATGGCTGCCAGCTTTAAGGATATCTTCCTGGAAAACAAGAAGATTTACAATAAACTCCTTTACGACAAAATCGCCTATACCCGTAAGGTGAATTATGACGGTTTTCAGATTATCAGGGATGTGCCCAGCATCAAGCATCAGCCCATCCAACGTAAATACCTGGCACTTATTCAGAAGGCAGAAAAAGATATCTTCCTGGAAACACCCTATTTTCTGCCCGGCAGCAAACTGCGAAAAGCCCTTATGGAGGCAGCCGACAGAGGGGTAAACGTGAATATCATCATCCCCAAGAAATCCGATGTGCACGTGCTGGACATTCTATCGGGTAAGTACCTGGGCGATTTGGCCGAACACAAAGTGAAAATTCACTTCTTCCTGCCGCAGAACCTGCACTCAAAAATTTTTCTGGTGGACAGGAAATTCTTTATGGTAGGCTCCGCCAACTTCGACTACCGAAGCTTCCGCTATCAGCATGAAATCTGCCTTTTCGGTGAACATAAAGGACTGAATCGTCAGATGGTGCGCCACTTTAACCTGAGTCTGAAAGATTCCGTTCCCTTCGATTACCACAACTGGCAGAAAAGGCCCAGGATGCAGAAATTCTTCGAGCGGTTGTTGGTGCCGTTCAGGCATTTGTTTTAGGAGGGGTGTGGGGTTTGAGGTATTGGGTATGAGGTGTGGGGTATGAGGAGTGGGGAAAAGGGAGGCCGGAGACCGGAATTTACCGCGGAGGCAGGGAGGCGCAGGGAATAAGGGGAAGGCTGGTGACTAGGGATTTTCACTCTTAACACTTTCCTGCTTCTGAAAGAACCGGGTTAAAACCATAGCCTGTTACACTTATCACTTTTAGTTTTTAGTTTTTCACTTCCTTCGAGCTTCAAGCATCCAGCTTTACTACCTCCTCACCCTACCACCAAAGGCAAAGCGGTCATTATAATAATTCTCATCCAGATCGCTGATGATGACGCCACGGGAAGTGGAGGCATGGGCAAATTTGTTGTTGCTGATGTAAATGCCCACGTGAGAAATTTTTCTTCCACTGATGCGAAAAAATACCAGATCGCCCTCCCTGAGGTTTCTCCTGTTTACCCGTGTGCTATGCTGTGCCATATTGGCCGTTACCCGTGCCAGGTTGATTCCGTAAACCTCTTTATACACCTGCAGGGCAAAGCCACTGCAATCGGCTCCGCTGCGGGAGGTACCGCCATAACGGTAGGGAGTCCCCAGCCACGAAACGATTTCGCGCAGCAAATCGGGGTTTTCATTGCCATTGAGGGTGTAGCCCAACTTGCGCGAGTAATCGGCATAAAAGCCACCCGGTGCCGCTGATGGGGCAGGGGAGGAGCGTTGCCGACGCTCTTGCAGCTCCTGCTCACGGTAAGAGGGTGTCTCACGCAAATAGGTACAGCTGCCGGCCAGCAAAAGAAGAAGGATAAACCACAGGAGGTTTTCGCGCATAGGGAATTTTTTAAATGCTTTGCAAAAATAGGGTTTTTGGCGGAATAGGGGAGGGGTGAGAACCAATGCGGGTTTTGCCGTGGTATTTGTAACTGATTGTTGCATTCAACAACGGGCTGAAAGCCCAGCTAAATTCAGCCCAGTGGCATCGCCCTGGGATTTAAATTGCAATTCATCGTCGGGCGCCCTGTAAGGGCAATTAAAAAATCAAACAGTCAATAATTTATTGATAAGCTGCCCTTACAGGGCGCAAATGATTTTTCCTGGCCTTTCTCCCAAGGCGTTGCCGTTGGGCTGAAATAAATTGTCCTTTCAGGACGCTCTTTCTGTTTCGATATGTAACGCTCCCAAGGTCTTGCCCCACCCCGGCCTTGCAACCTACCAAGTCCTAAAAACGACGAACCCACACGAGCATGGTACGGAGTTGGTACGAGCAAGGTGGGTTCGATGATTATGAGGAAAATTCTAAAATGTCAACAGGTCGATGCGTTGTCCGACAGGCTCACAAAAGCACATGCCGAAACGAACTCTGATGATTAACCCGATACCCGCTTCGACAGGCTCAGCGTCCTTTTAAAATCAGGGTTTTGAGAAATCCTCTTATGTAACTAAAAATTATTTT